>JBLHWU010000035.1:0-36307 GCA_047629355.1 Saprospiraceae bacterium
AATATGGCTTCATAAGGCATAAACATATTTTCATACATCCCATTGATGGTGAATTTAAAAACCTTGGCGTAGCCTTGCATAAACAAGATTAAGCCGAGAAGAACACGGATGGTAAAAATGGCAATTTTTTGATTGAAAGCTGGTGATTGCATTATCTCGATTGTCTTGATTGATTCGATTATTTCGATTGTTTCGATTGAGGTGCGTATTCACATTTTTATCTCACCGGACAAGAACGGAAAATATAAGTATTTTTCCACAAAAAGGCTTGAATTTTCATTTGAAACGTAATTTTTAACCACGATTTTGTAAATTGCCGTCGAATTTCAAACTATGAACAACCTGTACGAAAATATCATTGAATTAGTTAAAAAATCTGCTCGCCACCATCGAACTTGGGCAGTGCTTTGCTATCTGTTGTTTCCTTTCCTATTAGTTGCCCAGTCAGATGATTTTCGCTTTCGTTTATACAGTTTTGAGGATGGCTTGTCGCATAGAAATGTGTTCAAAGTACAGCAAGACACACATGGGTTTATTTGGCTAGCGACTATCAATGGTTTGAATAAATTTGACGGGCATCAATTTCGGTATTTCAATAGCCATTCGACGAATTTAGTTTTGCCTAATGACTATATTTCTGATTTTGTATTGGATGAAAACAATCAGATTATTTTGGGCACAGGTACAGAACTAGGACGCATAAATCCTGATGCTAACTCCTTGAAAATCATGGAGATGGAAACGAACAGTGCCATTCTTAACCGAGACAGAAAATTTTATAACTTATTGGAAAATGAAGCGGGTCGGGTGTTTACTTCGACTTATTTGATTGAATCGGGTGAAACGTGGTTGCAAGTTTTGGATGGTTCAAAATTGCGGGATATTTGCCCTGCAAAAGGCATTTATCCGCAGCATCCAATCATTGAGTTTGATGGAAAAATATGGTTTGGGAGCTATGAAAATGAACTGGAAGCACATCACTTTTCGCCTATTGCGCCAACTAAGATTGATTCGACTACCATTTATGAATTTAGCTACTCTGGCGGTAAAAATGCGTCTTTTTCGCGAGTGATTCAATTGCAAAAAGTGCGCGATGTCCTATTTGTATTGTTGGACAATGGGCAAGTTTATTATCTAAAAAAAGGGGCGTTGAAATTTCAAAAACATCCGATTACTAACGCAATTTTTAATACTGGAGAATCCACTTCATTTTTAGTAAAAGAAAATGGTGACATCTGGGTGGGTGGTATGAGTACCCTTTGGCTGTATCGGGCAGACCAGGACGAGACGACCAATTTTAATCAAAAATTAACGGATGTTTTTGACCATACTGCCAATTTTCGGCAGATTTTTCAAGACCAAACGGGCGTAACTTGGATTGCAACTGATTTTGGTGCATTAACAATTTCTGAAACGGAAACTTTATTTACCAACTACCTCAACGAAGGTAACGAATATTGTCGAAATGGCTTTTGTAGTACGCGCGGAATTGCCGAGGATGAGAAGGGCAATATTTACGTTAGTTACTATAATTCTATTCATAAAATTAACGTCAAAACGGGGACGGCACAACCGCTTTTTAGTCGAAAACAAAACCTCGAATTTCCTTATGGCATTCTCTATCACAATAATGCTTTATATACTGGAAATGGTCTGAAAATTAATTTAAAAAACAGCCAAGTTGACACGATTACCAAGCAAATTCAATGTGCGGAAGGTGTGAACATGATAGATTTTGAAAACGAAATCTGGTTTGGTTGTGACGATAAATTAATGTTGCATAACACTGATAATCAATCTATTAGATTTTTTGGAAATTCATCAGATATTCTTAAAAAAGCTGGTGTAAAAACGATAACTTGGCTGTTGCAAGGTAAATTTAGAAATTATATTTGGCTGGGAACCAAGGAAAAAGGGCTTTTTAAGTTGGATAAAAATCGGGGCGTCATCGCGCAATATTCGATGACAACATCCTCCAATAATCACCTATCCAATAACCGCATTATTACCATTCGAGAAGATGATCAAAAAAACCTCTGGATTGCGACGGGAGAAAGCATTAATCGCTTGCACATTCCGACTGGAAAAATTAGGGCTTATACGACTGAAAACGGACTGCCGAACAACTTTATTAACAGCCTTGAAGTCGAGACAGATTCGGTCATTTGGGCAAGTACAGACAATGGTTTAGCCCGTTTTGATGTAGAAAGTGATACATTTAATAGCTTTTTTGAGACGGACGGTTTGTCTAAAAACGAATTCAACCGAATCTCCTCTTATCAATCAAAAAATGGACGCTTGTATTTTGGTGGATTGAACGGCATTAATGCCTTTTTTCCAGATGAAAATTTCGTTCAAAAAGAAGACCCACGACCTAATGGTAAACTGATTTTCACTTCCTTTTCAAAATATGACGGTAAAAATGGCAAACTTATTACTCGCCCAAAAACGTTCAGCCAACTGGACACTATTCAGTTGGAATACACGGATGAGTTTTTCATTTTTAATTTTGCTTTAGCTGATTTTGCCAATCCACATTCGCGTCAATATAGCTATCAATTGGATGGTTACGAAACGGATTGGTCAACCGCATCGAATCAAAATGTGGCGCGTTACAACAACATTCCACCTGGAAAATACATATTTCGAGTCCGTGCTGCAAGTGGTGACGGAGAATGGTTGGAAGATGAACTGTCCGTCGCTTTGCAGGTCAAACGAGCATTTTATAAAGAGCCGTGGTTTTTTATTACCCTGAGTTTATTGGCTTTGGGCTTGATGTATGGAATTGGTCGGTATCGAATTTATGCCCTTCAGAAAAATGAACGAATTTTGGAAGAACAAGTTGAAATTAGAACGGCCCAACTCAATGAAGAAAAGCAAAAATCTGAAGAATTATTGTTGAATATCTTACCTGCAAGTATCGCTGCCGAGTTGAAAGAAACGGGGCGAGCTAAGGCAAAACGGCATGAAGAAGTGACCGTTTTATTCACAGATTTTAAAGGCTTTGTGAAAATAGCTTCCAAAATGGAGCCGGAAGATTTGGTGGCAGAGGTCGATTATTGCTTCCGTGCTTTTGATGAAATTACAGAATTGCACGGATTAGAAAAGATAAAAACCATCGGGGATGCCTATATGTGCGTCGGTGGTATCACAGGCAATAGTGCGGATGCGCCACAACGAATGATTCGGGCGGCTTTAGAAATTCAAGCATTTTTGCAAGCCTTGGCAATGGAAAGAAAAGAGTACAATCTACCCCATTTTGAAGCACGGATTGGGATTCATACCGGTGCGGTCGTTGCGGGAATTGTTGGGATTAAAAAATTCGCATACGACATTTGGGGCGACACCGTTAATATTGCATCAAGGATGGAACAGGCGAGTGAAATCGGACGTGTCAATATTTCAGAGACGACTTTTCAATTAGTGAAAGATGATTTTGCTTGTACATCGCGAGGGAAAGTTGAAGTGAAACATAAAGGGGAAGTGGAGATGTATTTTGTGGATGGAATGAAGTAGAATAATAGCTCGCTGTTGACGATTCACGGTGTATGAAGATACAGACCTAATGATTTTATTCATGACAGTACCGCCAATCCTACCTCAATAATTTTCTTCAATTCTTGCGGATTTTTTTCAATTTTTGAAGTCATCCTTAACCCGCTAAAAAAAGTAAACAAATAAGCAGATATTTCCTTGATATTCAGCTGATTACTGATTTCTCCACTATCCTTTCCACGTTGTAAAGTTTTGGAAACAATACGCTGAAAATTCGCTTTGTTCTCCAATAGATCTGACAAAATATGCGCATTATGCGGCAAGTAATCCGTAGCGCAATTAATCAAAAAGCAGCCTTTGCTGTCTCCTTCCATATCCGTTTGCATGGCTTCTAAAAACAACTGGTGCAAGCTCTTTTTTACCGAGTCAAATCGAGATAATTGCTTGGTTAAATATTCTGCTCCTTCTTTTTGATAAACAGCCAATGCCGCTTCATACAATTGATTTTTACCACCAAATGTATCATAAATGCTCGCCCGATTGATGCCCAGATGATTGACCAAATCTTGCACAGAAGTTGCATAAAAACCTTGTTTCCAAAACAAGTTTTTCGCTTTATCTAAAGCTTCGGCTTCGTCAAATTGCTTCGTTCGTGGCATATCATTGCTTATTTAAAATCAAAGATAATAAAAAAACATGGTGATTTTAGAAATCACCATGTTTTGACTATTTCAAAATTTATACTTGCGCAAATCCACCATCCACTGGAATCTCTGCACCATTCACAAATGACGCATCATCTGATGCTAGAAACAATGCAACGGTTGCTACTTCCGGCCCTTTCCCAAAACGCCCCAAGGGAATCATGGAAGCGAAAGAACCTGCCATTTTATTGATGTTTTCTTGCGGAGCATTGTGCTTGCCGTAGATAGGCGTATCAATCGGACCAGGGCTAATTGCGTTCACTCGAATGCCACGGCTACCAAACTCTGAAGCTAACGTTTTGGTGTACGACCGCAATGCTGCCTTACTACCTGCATATGCTGCCATCCCTGCAAACCCTTTGACATTCGTGACAGAAGTATTAAAAATAATACTGCCGCCGTCATTCAAATGTGCGGTTGCTTCGTTGACGGTAAAAATTGGTCCTTTCAAGTTCACATTGATGACTTCATCAAAGATTTCTTCGGTTAGGTTTCCCGTTTGTTCTAAGCGGAAAATTCCTGCATTTAAAAATAAGATGTCAATTTTTCCAAATTTTTCTACGGTTTTGGCAATGAGGCTTTTACTATCTGCCGTGCTGCTAGCTTCGGCTGGCAACAACAAATAATCACCTATCAATTGGTCTTCGATGGCGTTCAGTTTTTCTTGCGAGCGACCTGTTAAGACAACTTTTGCGCCCTCTTGTAAGAATAATTTAGCGGTGTCTAAACCCATACCGCTAGTTGCACCCGTTACGATGGCAGTTTTTCCTGATAATTTACCCATTTTTGATGTGTTTTTAAAATGCATTCAGGTGTTTGCAGTTTCTCCACTTTGGTCGAAATGACAAAATTAAAGTTAGATTTGCTTTAAAATAACTTCATTTTTAAACAAACAATCGAACAGCTATTTTTTATTAATAATTTAATTGGAATGAACGTTCTAAAATAAGACGAACAATAATAGAACGTTCGTTCTGAAATAAAAGTTTAAATGGTTTTAAAAAAAATGGTAAAATTAATTTTAAAAAAGGAAATCCGTAATTTTGAAATGGTTAGAATAGAATAAATGGTAACTACTCAGGTGCTTTAACGTACTGATTATCAGTTATTTATAGTTTTGTTTAAAAATTATATTTGTCTGGTTTTTTCAAATTTTCGACAAAAAAGCATATTTTTAACATTTACATAACTAAAAACACCTATTTTTAACTCTTTTTAACTAAAAATAAGGTTTAAACCACCTGAGTAGTTACAATAAATGACTTAGGAACGCGGAATAAATAAATGCAGATTCTTGGAAGTGAGGTTTTGTTCTCAGTTTTTGCTTTAAACGTGCGATTTATGTTGATACAATGAGCGTTTTTAAAGTGAAAAATGAGGACTAAATATCCTGTCAAGAATCTGCATTTATTTAATTCGCATTCCTTAGTCCAATATCTTCGCCGAATGATGAATGTTGAATTATAAATGATGAATAATTGAAAACAGAGTTATGTATTTATCTAGTAATCATATAAATACGAATCTATCTTATTGTGAATTTATCGTTCATCATTTGGCAAAGACATTGTTAGACAAATCACATTAATAAATAACTTCCCTAAATCTCCTGTATTGAGTGTACGAAAAACTGTACGCACACGTCAACAGTCTTTTGTGAGATATGTACTTGTTTAGGAATGCAGGCACAGCGTGCCGACCCTTTTAGTAACAAAGTAATATTCTCTATACTTATAGCCACAGCTTGGCGGTACTCTTGAACTTTTGAAGAGCAAAGAATGCCGGCACGCTGTGCCTAGTGAATACGTGTACGTGCAGTTTTTCGTACACCCCCTGTATTTCTTTTTCCCTTACTTAATTCTTAACCAACTCGTGCTTTTTCAACTCCTCTAAAGTCACCGTAAGCAATGCTTTTTCATGCGTGCTTTCTAAAACTACAGGCGGCGCAACGCCAACTATCATCGCCTCTTTCCAACGGTCAACGCACAAACACCACTTATCACCAGGCTTTAGACCTGGAAAGTTGTAAACAGGTGCAGCCCTTTTCAAATTGTTGCCACAGCTCGCAGAGTAATTCAGAAATTCTTCCGTCATTTCGGCACAAACTACGTGTACGCCACGGTCCCGGGCATCGGTGTTGCAATAACCGTCACGATACCAGCCGGTTTTGGGTTCAAAACAGCAGGCTTGAAGTTCGGTGCCAAGGACATTTTTAGCGTTGGGAGTCATGTTGTTGTTTTTAAAAGTGAAACTGATAGTAGCAATACTGCTACTAATTATAATAAGGCTGAAAAAGAGTTTTTTCATGATAATCTTTTTTATAAGTAGGTGACCTTAAATAATCGACACTTTTGACAGTGGATATTTTTTGTTTAAGGAATTTTAAAAATCCTTGAATAATCCCTTTATTGAATGATTTTTAAAGCTTCTTAAACAGAAAATAGTAGGTTCTAAAAGTCTCGATTATTTGAAGGCATCTACCATAGCCGTCAGGTTAAAAAAATAAAATGCTGATTATCAGGATTTTAAATAAAAAATTAAATCAAGTATTAAAATATATTATTTTTTATAACCAGTTGATTTTCAATAGAAATTTTGTCTTTTCATTTATCAAAGTTCTCTTAACCTGACGGCTATGGGCGTGTACTTAAAATGGTGTTTCAAGGAAAAAGTTTAGAAACACTTTTTAAAATAAAAACGGCACCACAAACTGCGCCACAAAAATCAACATTACCACCGAAATTAAATTCAAAACGATGCCGACTCGCGCCATCTCATGCACCTTGATATGTCCACTCGCAAACACAATCGCATTCGGCGGCGTCGCCATCGGCAACATGAAGGCACAGCTCGCGGCAAGCGTCACTGGAATAATAATTTGCAACATCGGAACCTCCATCCCAATCGCTACGCCTGCAACTAAAGGAACAAGTACGGTAACCAGCGCAACATTACTCATCAATTCCGTCATAAACAGCATTAAAAATATCAGAACGGACGTCACCAACAGTACCGACCAGCCTTCTTTCGATGCGATAAATACGCCGATTAAATCAATCAATCCCGCTACTTTTAAACCAGAGGCCAATCCTAATCCACCGCCAAATAAAATCAAAATGCCCCAAGGAAGATGCTTAGTATCGTCCCATTTTAAAGGAAATTCTGCTTTTTTGAAATCCAATGGAACGATAAACATCGCCAAGGCAGCAAGCATGCTAATGGTCGTATCGGTAATTTTGACGGAAGGAATTGCGGCATTGATTTGACTGCGCAACATCCATGCTGCGGCAGTCACTAAGAAAATACAGAGTACGGTTTTTTCACCTCGACTCATCGTACCTAACTTATCTAATTCATGTTGAATAATCCCTTCTGATGCGTGCATTTCTCCTAAATTATTTGGGAAAAATATTTTCACTAACACAAAATAACAGATAATCAACATTACAACTGCAAACGGTACACCGAGTATCATCCATTGAAAAAAACCAATGTCAGTCTGGTAAGTTTTATTCAAAAAAGCCAGCATGACGGAGTTTGGCGGTGTACCAATCAAGGTTGCTGTGCCGCCAATATTTGCAGAAAAAGCGATGCCCAACATGATGGACAAGGCAAAATTCTTATCATTTTTGGTGAAACCATCTTTATCATCAATCAACAAACCAATCACCGAAACGGCAATCGGCAACATCACCACTGTACTCGCCGTATTGCTAATCCACATACTCATTAGTGCAGTCGAAACCATAAAGCCGAGGATAACGCCATTGGCATTTGTTCCTGTAATTTTGAGAATATTTAAGGCGATTCGCTTGTGCAAATTGACCTTTTCTAAAGCCAAAGCGATAACGAAGCCGCCAAAAAATAAATATACGATATGGTGGGAATAATTGGCGGCAGTTGCTTCAAAATCCATGATGCCCAATAATGGAAAAACAGTCAATGGAATCAAAGCAGTTACGGAAATCGAAACGGCTTCCGTTATCCACCAAATCACCATCCAAGAAGCGACGGCGATAACTTTTTTTGCCAATGGATTGAAAAATTCGATAGGAGAAAGGAGAATAAATAGGAAAGTAAAAAGTCCGGTGAGAAAGCCAATTATTTTTAGGTTTTTTAACATAGATTGGATAATTGGATACTGTGTAGCAAAAATTTAAATAAATTTTTGACAAAGGGAGTTTGAGACATAAAAATGGTTTTGCAAAAACTATTTTATCCCTCAAGACCTACTCCGCGATGCCTCAGGCATCGCGGAGTGCATTTTAAACCAAGGGAGTTTGAGGGAGAAAAATGGTTTGTAAAAACCGCTTTTCTTCCTCAAGACACTTCCAGCCCACGCCGCAGGCGTGGGGAAGTGTGTTTTTTGAAGCTCAAAAATCTTACAATTTTCTCGCTTCTCAAATTTGAAACAAACGTAGTTTACACATTATTTATTTACCAAAAGAATTGATAATCTCCTCATCATCCTTACCTAAGTTTTCCAATAAAAACTTCGTATCGTCCGCAAAATCATCATTCGGATATTTATTTAAAAATTCTGTGTACAAAGCACGTGCTTCCTCCATTTTTTTTAAGTCATTATCATACGTGAATGCCTTTAAAAACAAAGCTTGCGCTGCTTTTGGATGGTTTGGATATTTAGTGATAATCCAGTCATAAATTTCCAATGCTTTTGGAAATGAACGCAAAGAACGGGCGGTCTCCCCTGCTTTGTGTAAGTAATCGCCACTCTTTTCTTCTTTTGGCAACATCAACGCATTAATTTCACACAAACCAATAAAATCATTCGCCACTCGGTAATCAATTCGGTTGGTTGAATCATTCATTAAGCGATTCCCAAAATCAATGATTTTAGCATCCATAGTTGCTTCATTGCCGTAGTCTTTTTTGATAGCTGCCACTTTTTCGTGGTTTGGAAATGCCTGCAAAAACGTTTGATAAATAGCCGCTGCTGCTACACTATTTTTTAGTTTATCTTTATAAATAGTTCCCAGAAATAAAGCATTCATCGGCGTATTTGACCCTGCGTAATGGTCTTTCAATGCCTTATTCAATAACTTCACTGCACCAGAATAACGGTTCATCCGAAACTGTAATTCCGCCGCTCGATACAAATAACGCGATGCGTTTTCATGGTCATTCGGATTGGCTGCGATGTGCGCAAGATAAGCTGCTTCCAACGCTTTGCTGTTTTCAGGAGTCGCTTTAGCTTCCACTTCAGCTTCGAGTTTAGCGATTTCGGGAGAAACAGCCGCAGTGCTTGTCCCTTCGTTTTTACACGCAAAAATAGTAGTTACTAAAAATGCAATAAAGAATAGATTTTTCATTCTGTTAGATTTTTATACGGTGGATGGATGACGACCAACAGTGGACGACAATACCCCAATATTTTTTTTACACAACGGGAATAATGATATTCCCAATTTCAACGCGAAATTAACGCATTTACCGTTTCTTTTAGAAAAATTACGAAAAATTTATTGCGCAGTGTACGGCTTTCGGCACACGACGCACAGAATCAATAGAAAAAATTCAATCATTCCATCATTTTTGGTCAAGTTTTTGCACGCAATTTAAGTAATCACAAATCAAAATACTCCCTTTAAGTAACGGTAAAAAAATAACTCTGCCAACTACCAAGTATTTCTTTTGTCCTTATTTTCCACTTTTGAAACAGTCATTATATAGAGATGATTCCTATTGAAAAAGTAAACATCTTTTTCTCATTTCGACCGAAGTGGAAAAAAAGAACAAAATAAACGTTGTTAGTTGGTGGACTTATTTTTTTACCGTTACTAAGTTATTTTTTACAATCTATCATCTCGTGCGCCGTCAACCGTGTGCCGTCAACCATCTAAGATGTTTCGAAAAACTATCACTTTCTCCTTTCTATTTTTCTTTGCTTCAGTTATTGCTTTAGCGAACTCTCAAACGGCATTTTCATATGAAGTCCTGACGTTTTTGCACAACATTCCATTTGGCGATAAAATCATGCATTTCTTATTGGTAGGAACTTTAGCAGTCGTGCTGAACCTCTACTTTTGCCATAAAAAAGTAACTATTTTTAGCAAAAAAGTATTACTTGGTTCGCTTATTACGCTGATTTTCATAACGTTAGAGGAATGTAGCCAATATTATATTCCAAATCGAAATTTTGAAATCATGGATATGTGTTGTAACTATGCAGGAATTTTCGGTATGACGCAACTTTTTGACATCATCAAATCTTCTCGATTCATGCCGCTACAACCTCAATAAAAATAGCCAAATAGTTAAAAATTAAGGATTTTCTCATACCCAAAGCACACCTTTTGGAAAAACCGAGTCAATCAAAAAATCGAGTCAATCGAGTCAATCATTATGGTTTTCAAATTTAAAAAATTCAACATCGAGCAAGACAATTGCACGATGAAAGTGGGTACGGACGGGGTACTTCTGGGTGCATGGGCAAACGTAGAAAAAGCCAATTCCATCCTTGATATTGGTACGGGTACAGGCGTCATTGCTATCATGTTGGCTCAACGAGCAACCGAAGCAAAGGTATCAGGCATTGAGATTGACGAGGTCGCTTGTACTCAAGCCCAACAAAATATGAACGGTAGCCCTTACGCTGACCGATTGACTGCCGAATTGAGTCCGATTCAAGATTTTGCAAAATTATCGCGCGATGAATTTGATTTGATTGTCAGCAATCCACCGTTCTTTTCGGGCGGAACTTTTTCAGAAAATCAAGATAGAAATAGTGTTCGCCATACGGTTAAATTGTCTCATGGCGATTTATTGATGGCGGTGCAAAAGTTATTGTCAAAAACTGGCAAATTCTGCGTCATTCTACCCTATTTAGAAGGTTTGCGCTTTCAGGAAATGGCAAAAAATTACAACTTATTTTGTACAAAAACGACAGAAGTAAAACCCAAAAAGGAAAAATCTGTTGAGCGATTGCTATTGCAATTTGAACGAAAAGAAAAAGAGATAACGATAGACCAAATTGTCATTCAAAAAGAAGCCAGAAATGATTGGACAAAAGAGTATATTGAATTGACGGGAGATTTTTATCTAAAAATGTGATTTAATGGTTAGGGATTAATGGTTAATGAAAATGCAATGTAAAAAGCCTTCCAGAAGTAAGATTCTGGAAGGCTTTTTTTTGAAAATGATTATAAAATAGTCAAGCACTATGATTGACTTATGCCACCATTAACCATTAAGACTGATAAGTTTCAGCAAGTATTCTTTTAGCCCTATTGAGTATAGTGGGATCGGCTAACTGTACGATGCCGCCGTTAGGACCAGGTTGTAAATGTTTGCCCGCAATTTTCCCGTCTTTATATTTCCATGCGCCAAAATAATTTCGGACGGTTTGCTCTTGAATGGATAATTCGGAAGCAATACGGGACACACTGCCAGTTGGAAGGGAGTGTTTGATGTCTCTTAACTGATTGAAGGTAATATTCATATTATTAAAATTTAATTAAGAAATAAAATGAAGTAAATGAATACCTAAAATTAGGTAAAAGCAAATTAATATCCAAGCATAATTCAGTTAAAATATATTTTATTTTACACTAATAATCTTTACTGGAATTAAAATTGGCGAAACCATTTTATTAGACTTTCTAATTATTAAAAATATGCTTCAAAACCAATTGATTATCAGCACTTTATAAAAATACTAATTCGATTACAATTCGTCTTACAATTTTGCACCTGATACTAAACTTATCTTCTGACATTTTATTCTACAACCAAATTTACTACATTTTTTATTCCTTTCTAACAACCTTTAAGTTTAAAACTAAACACCTACTGGTGTAGCCCAAAAATAACTACCTAATCTAAAACAAAGGAAGTTTGAGGGGTGAAAGTGGTTTTGTAAAAACCGTTTTCACCCCTCAATAACCTCACCCGCCTCGCCAAAGGCGAGACGCACTATGTTTTAGGAAACTCGAAAATC
This sequence comes from Saprospiraceae bacterium, assembly GCA_047629355.1. GTDB lineage: Bacteria > Bacteroidota > Bacteroidia > Chitinophagales > Saprospiraceae > CAYUNA01. The sequence goes on from JBLHWU010000035.1 coordinate 12,157, forward strand.
TTAGGATTTTCTCACTTCTCAAATTAAGTAGGTCGTTATTTAAGGGTTGTTGCACTACGCTGTTTTGATTATCACATTACAATAAAAAATAATATATTGGCTCGATTATTGAAATATTAAAAACAATAATAATCCATTAGCCCTTGCTGCACAATTTTTTAATGTAGAAAAAACAACATTTTAAAATAGCTGCAATCGCTAACATTTTTTACAACACTTTCAATTTTGAACAATCAATAACACACCTTCATCATGAATAAACTACTCTATCTCCTACTGTTTATTTTTTCCACTACTACTATTTTCGCACAAGATGCACCACCACAAGCGGTTTGTTACCAAGCTGTAGCAACTGATGCAGAGGGACGCGAATTAATGGGTGCAGATTTGGCGATTCGCGCAACTATTTTGAAAGGTTCGCCAACTGGTCAAGTGGCTTATCAAGAAATTCAAGAGACTTCAACCGATGATTTCGGTTTATTTAATATCAATATTGGCGAAGGTTCATTGGTTGGCGGTGATGCACTTTCTAACATCGACTGGGGCGCAGGTACTTATTTTCTAAAAATGGAAATGGACCCTGTATCTGGTAGCAACTTCGTGGAATTGGGTACAAGTCAAATCCTTTCTGTGCCTTACGCACTCTATTCTGGAAAAGCGGCATTTGCTGACTCGGCAAGTATGGCAGTAGCGGCAGAAACAGCATTAGATGATTTTGATAAAGACCCAGCCAATGAAATCCAAGAGTTGGGCTTCGACCCACTAACGGGTAGTTTGACTTTGACAGGTAGCAATACTGTTGTCACTCTTAACTTAGACGATGATGATAGCGACCCATTGAATGAGATTCAATCTTTATCGTATGATGGTAGCGAATTGACTTTGACCGGTCCTTTAGGTGGTAGCACAGTTTCTTTCGAAAATCATCTTTTTCGGTCAGCAGGTGCGTCATTTGACTATCCACAAGGTATTTTGGGAGACCATCGCGCTTTGACCATGGGCTTTTTCACCGTTCCTCAAGGTATGGTTTTTTACTTGACTGGCAGTGAAGATGAAGTACAGTTTTCTCACCCAGATGTGAATAGTAGCAACTTAGTTATTGGTCACGCGACCACGCCAAATATGCCTATTTTCAAAGAAGGTACGGTCTTGACAAACTGCCGATGTACTGGATTTTTAGTAGAAGAAAAAGCAATGGTTGAGCCCGTATATTTAGATTTAACTGACATGAATAATACCTATAATGTTCCTTCAGGCAAAACACTTTTCTTAAAATCAGGCTTGGTCAATGACTTCTCTGGTTATTTGAAAATGAACGGCATGGACATTGAGTTTTTTCGACCGAACTTATCACGTTGGACACGAGTTTTGACCTTTCCAGCAGGCACAACTTTAGCCCGTCCTAACCTAACGCCAACGGGTATGGACAATTTCATTTTAACTGGTTTTTTAATTGATAACTAAAACGGCCGACAGCGCACGGCACGCGGAAGTGTACGTGTTTTTGATTGATTTTATCTTTTAAAAAATAAGATTCAGTAGGGTTTAATCTGACTTCTGACAGTGAAACGGTCTGACTTCTGAAATCTTTAAAAGCTTCTAAAATGAAAAATATATTTCTAATCCTCTTTCTGCTGGCAGCTTGGCAAAGTATGGAAGCGCAAGGTGTGCGTCGAAGTACATTGAGCAGCATCGGTATGATCAGTCAGCAAAACGGCATCCGCGTTTCGTCCAGTTTTGGGCAGCAATGTGTCGGCTGTAGTGTCTTGCAATCGCCTGATGGTATTGGGTATTTACGACAAGGATTTCAGCAACCGAATGCAAGTTTGTCGCCTTGTGGTTTCTCCAGTTCGATAGCGATTGAGCCGATAGAAACCGAGTGTGGCACTTATTATAGTTTTGAATATTTAGGCAATCCAACTTCTACAGATATTCAGTTTGAGTGGGATTTTGGACCAAATGCAGCGCCTTCCACTTCTACCGAGCAAAACCCTTCTATGATTGCTTTTGCTCAGACGGGTAACCTCGTGGTAAGTGTTTCCGTAACTGTTCCTGACGTTTGTACAGAGGCAGTAAGCGCGAATATTAATGTCGATAATATTGCTTTTGGCGCATTGTCAAGTACGACTGAAGTTAATTGTTTTGGAGAAGAAACGGGGGCGATTGTCATTGATTATTTTGGCGGCATGAGTCCTTGCAGCATTCTTTGGGAAGACGACCCGCAGGCAGATAGATTGCGCACAGACTTAGCGGCAGGAACGTATACGTTTACCGTTACAGATGTGAATAATTGCAAATTTGAAAGTTTTGCTATCGTTAACGGGCCACAAAACCCTATTGCGATTATCCAAATTGCCTTAGTCCCTGAATCTTGCACCGATACGCAAGATGGTAATATTGAAATCGACATTATTGGCGGTGCAGAAGGCTATGAATTGGCTTGGTCAAATAGTGCGAATACGCTTCGAAATGAAAACTTGACCGCTGGCGAATATTCTGTTACCGTAACGGATATTGTCGGCTGTCAAAGTGATTCGACCTTTACTCTTTATAATATATGTGAAAATGGCGAGGACAATTTATACGATATTATTTCTCCGAATGACGATGGTGTGAATGATTCTTGGGTGATTCTTGGTATTGAAAATTTCCCGAACAGTCAAGTAGTTATCCACAACCGTTGGGGCGAATTGGTTTGGGAATCGAAAGGTAGCTATGTCAATGGCGATAATTCGAATGCTTTTCGTGGCATTTCCAAAGATGGAAAAGAACTCCCAACAGGCGCGTATTATTTTGTCATCCAATACAAAGACGAAGCGAAGACAATACATGGCGGCGCGGTCACGGTTATTCGATAAAATATTCTTAATGGTTAATGCTTAGGGATAAATGGTTAATGACGCTACATTAACCATTTATCTCTAAGCATTAACCATTCAAAACACTCTAACAATGAATAGACTTCTCTTACCTTTATTTATAATACTTTTATTTTCAATCAATTGTGAAGCGCAACAATATCCGTTATTTTCACATTACGCCTTGAATAGTTTGGGCTTTAATCCAGCTATTGCAGGAAGTACCGACTGCCCAGAAGCGCGGTTAGTTTATCGAAATCAATGGACGGGTTTGAACGAAAATCCAGAGACGGCGATTTTGAGCGGACAAGGGCGGTTAAAGACCCTTCCATTGGGAATTGGTGGTTATTTTTACAATGACGAAGCGGGTAAATTGAAGCGTACCGGCGGAAGCTTAGCCCTATCCTTTGCCAAAAAACTGGACTCCTTAACGACTGTGACGGTCGGTATGGGCGCAGGTATGTATAACGTTCGTTTGCGCAACGATTACAATGCCGAAACCAATGAAGACCAGACCATTATGAATGGTTTGAACGGTATGTGGGTTTCTGATTTTAGTGCAGGCCTTTATCTGCAACGAAAAGGTTTGTACGTTGGATTTTCTGTACCTCAAATTTTTGAACCTCAATTAAAATTTGATGAAGAAGACTTGTCTCAAAACGAACTGGTTCGCCACTATTATGGAATGGTTGGGTATAAAATGCGCATCAATCGCGAATTTGCTGTTGAGCCATCTGCGTTGGTAAAAGCGGTTAAAAATACGCCATTGCAATGGGAAGGTACAGCACGCGTTTTTTGGAAAAATATGTTGTGGGTTGGCGGTACTTATCGAAGCGATAAAACAGTTGCTGCTTTAGTTGGTGCGACTTTGAATGACAAAATGACCTTAGCGTATGCTTACGATATGGCGACTTCTAATTTGAATAAAGTGAGCAATGGCTCACATGAAATCACTTTAGGTTACCGTTTTTGTAAATCTAAAGATTCAGATGGCGACGGCGTAATGGACAAAGATGATAAATGCCCAGAAGTACCCGGTCCTTCTGAAAATGACGGTTGTCCAGATGAAAGTGTTGCCGATAATGACGATGACCGTGACAAAGACGGTATCAGTGATGCTTTGGATAAATGTCCAGACCTAGCGGGTTCATTAGCGAATTCAGGTTGTCCAATTGACGACCGCGACAAGGATGGTATTGTTGACAATAAAGATAAATGTCCAGACTTAGCTGGTCCATTCGCTACTGGAGGTTGCCCTGGTGAAGATACAGATAAAGATGGCATTGTTGATGAACTTGACCAATGCCCTACCGAGCCAGGTCCTCTATATTTGCAGGGTTGTCCGCCAGTTGCCTCGGCAAGTGTGGTGACTAAAGAAATTCGGGAAGCGAAAGATATTGCGATTCGAAACGTTTATTTTGACTTGGACAAGGACAATATCAAGCGACAATATTTTCAAGATTTAGATAAATTAGCGGAGTATTTAGTTGGGCATCCAGAGTGGCGGGTACGTGCTACTGGACACACCGATGAGCGTGCTTCCAAAGAGTACAATGATTCCCTTTCTAAGCGTCGCGTGGAATCTGTGATGTTTTATTTGATGAATCGTGGTGCAAAACGCAACCAAATTGTCGCAGAATATTATGGCGAAGGCGAACCTTCGGAGATTGGAACGACGGAAGCAAATTATCAGTTGAATCGACGGGTCGAGTTGAATTTGTTATTTGAATAGACGAGATGCGGGTTGCTAAAGCGGCTTCTTCTTGGATAGGATTGGGTTTTCACTTTACTGGTGGAAACCCAATTTTTATTTAGAACTCTACCGAAGCAGTGAGTTCAGTTATCAACTTAATGATTTGGTAGCGCAGGTAGCGGATACTTTTAGGGTATCTGTTACCTATTTGTTCCGTTTTAGGTAACAGATACTCTGAAAGTATCCGCTACCTGCACGTTGATGACAATTGAGTTCAACCTGTTTCTCTAGTTTTGCCAAAAGCACTTAAATGTATTTTTATTTCTCCCGCTTCACCAATTTCCCCACGTAAACACAGCCCCCTTCAAAAGGCACTTCAACCATCTGCAAATCCTCAAAATTCCCCCAATCCAACACATCTTGGTTGATAATAAAAACGGCATTAGAATCGAGTCGTTGGTCAGTTGATTTAAAAATAAGCTGCCGTTCATTCGTTATATAATAAGCAGTCGCAGGATTCCAGCCAAGAGAATTTTTATAATTATAAAGCGTTTCTTTTTGAAAATTTTGCCCTACATTTTTCGCTGATTCCCTACAAACGGTCGTCCGTTCTATCTTTTCTCGACTTGGTAAAATAAACCAATCGAAACCAATTCTCAGCACCAATAATAGGGCGATTAAAGTTAAAAACGAAGGACTTTTTTTATAGAAATAAACGAAAATTAAACTTACTGCTGCGATAAAGACCCCACTCCATTTTAAATAAAAGTAAGATACTTCTTTTACATTTTCTACCAAAAAAGGCAAGGCGATAATGGCAATTGGTGCAATTATTTTTAAAAGGGCAAATGATTTTTCAATTAATTTAAATTGCCATTCTGGCGCTGCTTTTTGTTGGTTATGCAAGTAAAAAAGTACCGAAAAAATTAGCGGAACGTGCATGAATAAATATCTTGGATAGACTTCTACCGAAATCCAATACAAGGGAATGGTCGTCGCAAAAATCAACGCATTATACGCAATAAACGGATGGCTTTCCAATCTTGATTTTAACTTCTTTTGAAATAAATAAATGACCAAGAATGACCAAGGCAAAAAGTGAAAAACCATTTCAAAAGGAAAAGAAAATAAATGAAGAACAGTATCTAAAAACCCGTATTCTATAGGTGTTCGTTTAGCAGATTCTACAAATAAAGTGGTAAAAAGAACGCTTAAATCATTGTACTGATGATAGGCAAAATAATAGCCACCAACGATAGCGACAAAAATTCCCATTCCAAAAAAATGAGCTGGTAAAAACAGTTTTTTAAACTGCTTTTGATAAATAAAATGCGCCAATAAAGTTGTTCCTAAAAACACAATCGCGGGTAGTCCTTTCATTAAAAAAGCCAAGGCGGTCAAAGTATAAGCTATCCCAAATAATTGATAATACTTCCCCGCTTTCCAACGATGATAAACCACCATAAACATCGAATAAATCGTCCAAGAAAAGCAAATGTCAATCAAGCCGAGAAAGGAATCGTAAAACAGAATTCGTCCACAAGTAATGAGTGCGAAAGCGTTGATGAACGCCCATTTCTGAGAAAAATATTTTCGAGAAAAATGATAAATCGTTGCGGCATACGCCAAAAGAAAAACAACCGTCGGCAGGCGCGAAATGAATTCATTGGAATACCCGTATATATTTGAAAAAACGAGCAAAATCCAATTGTAAAGTGGTGGCTTATTGTAGTAATATTCCCCAAACATCGTCGGCGTGATGTAGTTACCTGACAAATCCATTTCGAGAGCAACGAGCGCGCGAATCGCTTCATCATTGATAAAGGCAACCAAGCCTAAATTGATTAACAAAGCGGGTAGCAATAAGGCTAAAGTTAAGTAGTGAAATTTCGAATTGGATGCTTGCAAGTTTTCTTTTTTGGGCAAAAATAGGCATCTTTTTTTTGCAAAAATTGAATTATTTTACATAATTCAACGTTTCCCCATCATTATTCCACTAAAATTCGTAAAAATGATACCTTTGCGGACTTTTAGAAAGCTTATGAAATAGGATATTAATTGAAAACTGAATTTCTTGAAATCTAATATCCACGAAGTGGATGAATATGAATAACCCCGAATGAAATTCGGGGGCTTGAGTGCCAAGACTATAATCCTGAAAAGATTGAATATAACACTTTAATATTCAACCCTTCCAGGGTTATAGCAGTCTCTTTACTTTTCCACGGATTTCATCCGTGGTTATTCATATTAAATCCTTTCAGGATTAGTGAAAGTTTCGAAAAACTCACTTTACAATGCATTAGGGATGTTTGACATTTAGGTATTTTACCGTTACTTAGATATCAATCAATACCCAATATCCGTTTTAAATTTACAAAATGAATATCGTTAATATTATCCAAGAAGGAGTCGCTGATGCTGTCAAGAATTTATACGACAGTGAAATTACGGCTGAATCTGTGTCGATGAATACGACGCGCAGTGAATTTGAAGGCGACTACACCGTCGTAGCATTTGCATTTGCAAAGGTAGCGCGCAAAAAACCTGAAGCAATTGCGGAAGATTTGGGTCAATATTTGGTGGAAAACGTGAAGCATATTGAGAAATACAATGTGGTGAAAGGCTTTTGTAATTTGGTGATTAGCAATCAATTTTGGGTCAACTTTTTGGCGGAAGCTGCGAAGAATGGCGCTTATGGTACACACGCACCGACGGGCAAAAAAGTGATGGTAGAATTTTCATCTCCGAATACGAATAAGCCCTTGCACTTGGGGCACATCCGAAATATCTTACTCGGTTGGTCCGTGAATAAAATGTTCCAAGCAGCTGGTTATGAAGTAATTAAGACGCAGATTGTAAATGACCGAGGGATTGCGGTTTGTAAGAGTATGTTGGCGTGGCAGTTATATGGAAATGGAGAAACGCCTGCTGATTCAGGTGTGAAAGGCGACCATTTTGTTGGAAAATTCTATGTGAAATTTTCCAATGAATTGAAAGCAGAATATGCGGCTTGGCAAGTGACAGATGACGCTGAAAAAGAGTTTGTAAAATATTTAGAAGAACACAAGAAAAAGAGTGAGAAAATACATGATGATATTGAACTCATTTTCGATGATGAGACACAAAAATTATCACCTGCAAAAAATCCTTATCTTAAAAGTAGAGAAGAAAAGAAAGCTGACTTTTTTAAGGATTATAAAAACAACTATTTTAATGAGTACAGCAAATTAGGCGCACAAGCCAAAGCATTGCTCTTAAAATGGGAAGCCAACGACGAAGATATCCGAGCTTTATGGGCAAAAATGAACGACTGGGTTTACGAAGGTTACGCCAAAACTTACGAGAATCTTGGCGTTGATTTTGATACCTTATACTATGAATCCAATACCTATTTATTAGGTAAAGAAATCATTGCAGAAGGCTTGAAAAAAGATATTTTCACGCAAGAAGGCAAGCGAATCATGGTCGAATTGGACAATATCGGTTTGGGTACAAAAACCGTGATTAAGTCTGATGGAACGTCCACCTACACTTCGCAAGACCTCGGAACGGCGCAAGTTCGATACAAAGAATACGGAACGGAACGAATGGTTTATGTCGTTGGAGATGAGCAGATTAGCCACTTTCAAGGGGTATTTGAAATTTTGAAACGAATGGGTGAACCTTATGCGGAGGGCTTGTTTCATTTGGCATACGGAATGGTGGATTTACCGACTGGAAAAATGAAATCGCGGGAAGGTACGGTCGTTGATGCGGATGATTTGATGAAAGAAGTAATTGATGAAGCGCGAAACAATGCGCAGGAACGAGGAGAATTGGTCGATTTACCAGAAGCAGAACGAGAGGATATTTATCGAAAGATTGGGATGGCGGCGTTGAAGTATTTTATTTTGAAAGTGGCGGCGCAGAAGCGGATGGTTTTTAATCCAAAAGAATCTGTGGAAACGCAAGGAGATACTGGACCTTATATTCAATATTCTTACGTTAGAATTCAAGGTATTTTGGCGAAAGCAGAAAAAGAAAATATTGATTTTTCTGGAGCGTCTAATTATTTGGATTTGAAAGAAATTGAAAAAGAGATTTTAAATCAAATTTATCAATACCCTGGTTTAGTTCTGCAGGCTGCGGAACAATATGAACCGTCGATTATTGCTAATTTCTGTTATAGTTTAGCAAAAAATTACAGCAAATTTTATCACGAAAATCAAGTGGTCAAAGCAGAAACGGAGGATGCTACCATCTTTCGATTAAAATTAAGCAAGGTTGTTGGTAGTATAATCATGAAGGGGATGGATTTATTGGGGATTGAGATGCCGAAGAAGATGTAGGGTTTAATTCGTCAGATTATAATATTTTTGGACTGTTATATATCCTTCCATGAAATTAAAAAAATGAGAGTTTCCGAAATACTAAATAGACGTAGATACGGTAGAACAAGAATCAATTATATCAATGAATGGTACGGAGATTTAAATGAACTACTTGCGTTAAACGGATTGGTTGCCGAAAAGGAAAGATTAAAAAAAGTTGAATTCTCGCAAGCTATGAATATCGTGACCTTTCTTCTAAATAGAGGTGTAGCTTATGATGAAGAATTTATGCCTTTGAAGGATGCTGCAAAATACACAAAATTTCTTTTCGAAGATTTAATAGCCGATAAGTGTGAATGTTATACTAACGGTGATTGGGATAAGTATAATGAAACAAATGGGTTTGGTTTTCATAATATGACAGAATCTACATTTGATGGAGGTGTTTTGGTTACATCACAATATCTGCATTTCTGCTTTTGGATTGAAGAGGAGGATTAAAAAATAATTCAAATCATTCTGCGTATTAATATAAAACCCGATGCCCTATGTCTTTACTTCGCGCAAGCCCCGTCGTAGATGTCGAATTTCTCCAGAAATTCGACTCATATCATAGAGTCTCTGACGCGGCATCAAAGCAGAAAACTTAGTCATTTAGCAGTAGTTTTGTTAAAAAATCGCAGTTTTTTGTAATTCTATGCTACACAATCGCGTCTGGAGACGCTAAAATAATAGTCAGATTTCTGGAGAAATCCAACATCTGCAACAAAGAAAACATAATTTTTAAAAATTAGACAAACGACTTTTAACCACATAGCGCACATAGTATTTTCACATAGCCACATAGCTTTTACAACGCTAAAATAAGCTATGTGACTATCTGAAACGCTATATGAACGATGTGTTTAAATAAATATACCATAAAGACATGAGTAAAAAATCACTCAATTTTCTTGAGCAAATCATCGAAAAAGACCTAAAGGAAGACAAGCACGGCGGACGGGTACACACCCGCTTCCCACCCGAGCCAAATGGGTATTTGCACATTGGGCACGCGAAGGCGTTATGGGTAGATTTTGGCTTGGCAGCGAAGTACAATGGCAAGACGAATTTGCGGTTTGACGATACCAATCCGACGAAAGAGAAGACCGAATATGTGGACGCGATTAAGAAGGACATCAAGTGGTTGGGCTATGAGTGGGACCATGAATTTTATACGTCGGATTACTTCCAGCAGATGTATGATTTTGCGGTAGATTTGATTCAAAAAGGTCATGCTTATGTGGATGATTCGACAGCAGAGGAAATTCGAGAGATGAAAGGAACACCGACGGAACCTGGCGTTGATTCGCCGTATCGTGACCGTTCGGTAGCCGAAAATCTGGATTTGTTTGAGCGTATGAAAAATGGAGAATTTGCGGACGGCGAACGCGTTTTGCGAGCAAAAATCTATATGGCAGCCGATAATATGCTCATGCGTGACCCGCTGATGTACCGCATCAAACACGCGACGCATCACCGCACAGGCGACGATTGGTGTATCTATCCGATGTATGATTTTGCGCACGGACAGTCGGATTCGATTGAGAAGATTACGCACTCTTTGTGTTCCTTGGAATTTATCCATCACCGACCGTTGTACAATTGGTTTATTAAGAAATTAGAAACTTTTCCTTCGCGACAGACCGAGTTTGCGCGGATGAATGTCGAGTATATGATTACGAGTAAACGAAAGTTGTTAAGATTGGTGGAAGAAGGCTTGGTGACGGGTTGGAATGACCCTCGGATGCCGACGATTTCGGGGATGCGCCGACGTGGTTATCCAGCGGCAGCTATTCGTACTTTTTGTGAAACAACAGGTTTGACAAAGCGCGATAATTTGATTGAAATGTCGCTGTTGGAGTCTTGTATCAAAACAGAATTGAATGCGACGGCTTCGCGAGTCATGGCGGTTTTAGACCCATTGAAAGTAGTGATTACCAATTATCCAGAAGGAAAAACGGAGGATTTATTGGTAGAAAACAACCCGGAGGATGAAAATTCAGGTAGTCGTAAAGTACCATTTTCGAGAGAAATTTATATTGAGAAAGCGGACTTTATGGAGGATGCGCCAGAGAAGTTTTTCCGATTGAGTCCGGGGCGTGATGTGCGGTTGAAAGGGGCGTATATTGTGCATTGTGATGATTGTGTGAAGGATGAAAATGGCGAGGTAATTCAAGTCAATTGCACCTATTATGACAATAGTAAAAGTGGCGAAGATGTGTCGAACGTAAAGGCGAAAGGGACGCTACATTGGGTGTCGATTGAGCATGCGGTCTCTGCGGAAGTTCATTTGTACGACCATTTATTTAGTGACCCAACGCCGATGGGACATGAAGGAAAAGATTATTTAGAATTTTTCAATAAAGAATCTTTGGTGATTAATGACAAAGCATTGGTTGAACCTGCACTTTTAGAGGCGAAAGTTGGGGATCAATTTCAGTTTATTCGCTTGGGTTATTTTTGTGCGGATGAGACGTTTACGAAGGAGAAGCCTGTTTTTAATCGGACAGTGACGATGCGGGATTCGTGGGCGAAGATGAAGAAGTAAGTTAAGAGAGGTCAGAGGTCAGAAGTCAGACCGCTTTACTGTCAGAAGTCAGAAAAAGCACGTTGCAAAATCTGACTTCTGACAATGAAATGGTCTGACTTCTGACCTCTTTTATTCAGATACCATTTATCAGGTAATGCTGAAAGGCGACCGAGAAATACTTAATCTACATTAGCCTGCTGTGTGAACACAAAAGTTATATTCCGAAGTATCCGCATTTGCAGTTGTTGCAATATATTTTAAATAGATTGACGCAGCAAGCAAAGGAAAAAGGGCGAAAGAAATTGACGCTAATTCTGCCCTTTGTGATTGCCCACGCTGACCAAAGGTGGAAAGAGAAACCGCTGTGGGCATATTTTGACCTACCAAGTAAAGATTTTAGTAAATTTATTCCTAACTTTGAGTATCTCTTAACTGATTTATTTCAAGAAACGGATGAGTCTATTGAAGGAATGACAGCAGGAATGTTGGTCTCTACCTTTTTGTTATTTAAGCATAGAGGAGACGATGAATATTTGAAAACGTATGCTGAAAAGGTTTTATCTATTGGAAAACCTATAAAGATACGGTGACGGGGCGGATGTTTACCAAAGCAATTTCGAGATATATTCAGACGAATTATCCAATTAATCAAGAAGGATTAAATGAAATAATTGAAGGTGCTCCAGAATCTATAAAAAGTGAACTTATGATGTTAGGCGAACGGTTATTAAAAGATGGGGAAGCGATTGGTGCGAACATCGAGAGAAAGAATCGTGGAATTGAGAAAAGAATGGAACAAATTGAAAACATCTTTGCAGAAAATACAGTTTTCATCTATGTCGTTTCCAAAATGAGAGGCGAAAGGTATTGCGGTGTTTGCGGATATTCCTTTGATAGAAGTGGAGAAACATTGGAGTGAAATAAAGCCTGAACAAGCTTAAAGAAAACGAAAAATAACTTGAAAATAAAAGCAAACTTTTGATAAAAATACAAAAGAGAGAAGTCAAGCCTATTTTGACTTCTCTCTTTTTGATATAAAAAATAAAAGCAACTAAAAAGATGACAGACCTAACCACTTTTCAACACCAAATTCTCGAAGGAATCCCAACAGACCTTCCCCCAATCCAAGCCTACGACCAACTCGTATCCCACGCGCCCAATCGAAACATCAAAGGCGTGCTAACCGACAACGAAAAGAAACTGGCGCTACGAAATGCCTTGCGGTATTTCTCAACGGAACACCACCCTATTCTCGCTCCAGAATTTGCGGCGGAACTCGAAACTTACGGACGGATTTACATGCTGCGTTTTCGACCAGATTACCACATGCATGCGCGACCAATCGAGGAATATCCAGCAAAAACGCCACAAGCAGCAGCGATTATGTTGATGGTTCAGAACAACCTCGATCCTGTGGTTGCGAAACATCCGCATGAGTTGATTACGTATGGTGGCAACGGGGCAGTTTTTCAAAATTGGGCACAATATCGCCTCTGCATGAAATATTTGTCGCAAATGACCGAGGAACAAACACTCGTTTTGTACTCTGGCCATCCGATGGGTTTGTTTCCAAGTCACAAAGATGCACCGCGCGTAGTGGTGACGAATGGGATGATGATTCCAAATTATTCGAGCAAGAATGACTGGAATAAATACAATGCCCTCGGCGTGACTTCTTATGGGCAAATGACGGCAGGGTCGTTTATGTATATTGGTCCGCAAGGGATTGTGCATGGCACGACGATTACCTTGTTGAATGCAGGGCGAATGATGAATTTGGGGGAAGATAATTTGCGAGGAAAGGTCTATTTGACTTCTGGTTTGGGCGGTATGTCGGGTGCGCAAGCCTTAGCGGCGGTGATTACGGGTGCAATTGGTGTCTTGGCGGAAATTGACCAGCAAACGGTTGCACAGCGCATCGTCGATGGCTATGTTTTGCGCGAAAATGTTTTTACCGATTTGGATGTATTGGTGGCACGAATTGAGGAATATCGGAAGAAAAAAGAAGGCGTTGCGCTGGTTTATAGTGGAAATATCGTGGAGTTATGGGAAAAATTAGTCGAAGATAATGTCAAAATCGAATTGGGTTCTGACCAAACTTCGCTCCACAACATTGATGATTTGGGCTATTGTCCAGCAGGTTATTCTTTTGAAGAAGCGAAAGAATTATTGCTGTCTAACAAAGCCAAATTCATGGAAGAAATCGGCTATACCTTGAAACGACACGTTCGCGCTATCAACGCAATGACGGAGCGTGGCATGTATTTTTGGGATTATGGCAATGCCTTTTTATTGGAAGCTGGCAAGGCTGATGCGGAGATTTGGGCGGATGAAACCAAGACCAAATACCGTTACCCTTCTTACGTGGAAGACATTATGGGACCGATGTGTTTTGATTATGGATTTGGACCGTTTCGATGGGTTTGTGCATCGGGAAAGAAGGCAGATTTGGATAAAACGGATGCTATTGCGGCAAGTGTTTTAAAAGAAATTTTGAAAACCGCACCAACGGAAATTCAGTCGCAATTGCGCGACAATATTCTTTGGATTGAAAATGCCGATAAAAACATTCCAATCGTTGGCTCGAAATCACGAATTTTATATGCAGATGCGGAAGGTCGAATGAAAATTGCGAAAGCATTTAATGATGCGATTCAGTCAGGTGAAATTTCTGCACCAATCGTTTTGGGGCGTGACCACCATGATGTTTCGGGTACAGATTCTCCGTATCGAGAGACTTCAAATATCTATGATGGCTCTATGTTTACTGCAGATATGGCAGTGCAAAATGTGATTGGTGATTCCTTCCGGGGCGCAACTTGGGTGAGTATTCACAACGGTGGTGGCGTCGGTTGGGGCGAAGTGATAAATGGCGGTTTTGGAATGGTCATCGACGGGTCGGCAGATTCTGAACGGCGGTTGACTTCTATGCTGCACTGGGATGTCAATAATGGAATTGCGCGGCGAAGTTGGGCGCGGAATAAGGAAGCGATTTTTACGGCAAAACGGGCAATGACGATGCATCCAGATTTGGTGATTACGATTCCGAATTTGGCGGAGGATGAAGTTTTGGAAGCGGCATTTCGAAAGAAAGATGCTTAAAAGCAATTTTAAAAATGGCTGATAATATGGATGAGTTTTTGAGGGTGAAAACTTCTAGTGTATTTTGACAAAGGAAGTTTGAGGGATAAAAGTGGTTTGCAAAAACCGCTTTTATCCCTCAATAAACCTTACCCGCATTGCCACAGGCAAGGCACACTTTTTTTTAAAAGCTCGAAAACCTTACGATTTTCTCGCTTTTTTAAAATTAAACTAACTCTTGCTACATGGCAATAATACACTGTAAACTATATTTCTTCTAAATTTGGGAAGCGAGAAAACCACAAAACTTTCAAGCTCCAAGATATACAGTGCGCATTACCTGCGGCAATGCGAGTGAGATTTTAAGGGGTGAAAATACACTAGAATTTAGTTTACACGGTAATAAAAAACCTTTCAATAAATTATTTCCCATTCACAATTCCTTTAAACAAAAGATAAACCCCACTAAAAAACAGCAAGCCAATTACTACAAAAATCCAACTTGCCAAAGTCGTCACACCAACACCTGCCAATCCAATTTGTAAAAAGAATAAGCCGACAACAAATAATAAAAATGCGCCGCCGACAATTTGTAAAATGGGCTGCATGTCTGAAATTTCCGTTTTCACCTCAGTCACTGTTACTTTTGTAATGGCTTCCTGTCGATAGGTTTTTCCTGCAAAATAGAAGCATAAAATGGCTAAAAATCCAGTTCCCCAAGTCATCGTGAAGGCATAGCGCAAAGATTCTGCACCAAATTCAGGTGTCAAATAATCACTCATTAAGCCAATGCCTAAAGGACCCAATCCTAAACCAATAAAGTTGAGTACTAAAAATAAAATGGCAGAGGCTAATGCTCTTTTTTTGGCATCAACCAAGTTATGCGTGATGGCAATAGCAGGTGCTAAATACATAGCAGTCAATAAGGAAACGATGGCGTAGCAAAAAAGTACACTCGACAAGTTTTCACCAAAAAACGTATAATAAGAAACAAGATAATTGAGTAATCCTGCAATCACTGGAATCCATAAATACCAGCGCAAGTCTTTTTTTCCAAATTTATCGACCAAATAGCCGCCTAAAAATGTACCCGTAATTCCACCAAAACCCGTGGTGACACCCAGCCAAATACCGATTTCTTCGATGGGCATTCCGTGTACTCTGGCTAAAAATGGCGCGTAGAAATTCCCAACGCCATAATTTCCGAAAGTATGAAAACCACAAGCCAGTGCGACGAAAACGAAGGTCTTCTTGGATAATAACAATTGAACAACTTCCCAGAAAGAGGATTCTATTTCCCCCTTTTCAGTCGATTGATGCGCATTATCAGAATGCCCTTTTGGTGGTTCTTTTACCGTAAAAAACAAAACGAGCGCATACACAATCCCTGGAATACCCAACGCAAAAAATGCCATGCGCCAGCCGTAAGTCGCATCAATCCAGCCACCAATTGAGTAACCCGCCAAAATGCCAATATAAATACCCATCGAATAGATTGCCAATGCCGTCGCTCGCTGATGCACTGGAAAATAATCTGAAATCATCGAATGCGCTGGCGGACTTCCCCCTGCTTCCCCTACTCCAACACCCACTCTCGCCAATAGCAATTGAAAAAAATTCGCCACCAATCCTGAAACCGCTGTCATTCCACTCCAAATTGCCAGTGACCAGCCGACTACGTTTCTTCGGTTGTTTTTATCCGCAAATCGTGCGATAGGCAAACCCAAGGTCACATAAAATACCGCAAAGGTGAAACCCGTCAATAAGCCCAGTTGCGTATCCGACAAGCCCAATTCTGCCTTAATGGATTCTTGAATAATGACCAATATTTGTCGATCAATAAAGTTAAAAGTATAGACGCCAGTGAGGATAAGTAAAATATACGCGCGGTATCGTTGGCTGTAAACTGGCTGCTTATTATTCATTATTTTGTTTGGCTTAAATAGTTGACCGCTATTTTTTTATTGGGATAAAGATAGGAAACTTAAACGATTTATATTAAAAAATTCATTAGTACCCTTGATTTTATTAAACCCCATCCATTTTCCATTTTTTTCCTAACTTCACCCTTCTAAAACAATTTTAAAAAATCTAATCCAATGGCAACCAATAAAGAAGAAACCGCTTCCTTCGTCGTTCGTTTCAATCAAAAAATATTCCATACCGACGCGGGCGAACCCCAAGTACAATGGCGTGGCAACATTCGGCACGTGCAGGGCGGTGATGAAAAACGGTTTTCGGAATTTGAAGATGCAATGAAATTTATTCAAGGTAAATTGCAGGATTTGACCATCAATGCAACCGAAGATAAAACGCCCGAAGAACAGAAAGGCATTCTCGAAAAAAGTTTCAATATTTGGAAAAAAGTGACGAAGAATGCGCCCAAAATGGTCATGGATACCATTAAAGACCCAAAAAAAGGGATTGCGCAGATACAGCAGCAAATTACGGAAGTTGGCGATGAAATTGGGCACAAACTGGAGCAACAATTTGAGGAGAAAACGGGTCGAAAACTCGAAATCGACGAATGGCGCGGCCCGTCTAAAACTGACCATCGAGAAATGATGGATATGATGGGTAAAATGGCGAAAGAAATCACGGCACTTAATAAGAAAGTGAATGCCTTGTCCAAGAAGGTGAAGTGAAAAATGAGAAGTGAAAAAATCTTATAATTTTCGAGCTTTAAAAAACATATAGCGCGTTGCCTGCGGCAACGCGGGTGGGGTTCTTGAGGATGAAAAATGATTTTTGCAAAATCATTTTTCATCCTCAAACTCCTTTTGTTCAAATTCAATCAATGGAGTCGCTCACGAATCAAATATCAACCCTGCTTGCCAAGCGCGAAGCTGCCCCGATACAGGTGCAGACGCTCGGTAGTTTTTTGGTGCATTGCCAAAATGAGCCTGTTGCTGCGAAGGCTTGGGGGCGCGATACGTCCCTGCAATTGTTCCAATTTTTGGTGACGGCGCGACATCGGCGAGGGTTGCATAAGGAACAAATTATTGATAGAATTTGGGAAGATGTAGACAGCAAAGCGGGTGACCAAAATTTCAAAGTTGCCCTTCATGGCATTAATAAAGCTATCGAACCAGAGCGTAAAAGTCGCACCGAAGCCCGCTATATCTTGCGGCAAGGTGTGACCTATCAATTGAATTTGAAGGACATTTGGATAGATGCCGATGCCGTCGAACAATTCATCGCTATCGGCAATCAGGCTCTGACGGACGATACCAAAATTGCTGAAATTGCCTACCGCGAAGCCCTTGATTTGTACCACGGAACCTACTTGCCTAATCGCCTTTACGAAGATTGGTCGAGTGACGAACGCGAGCGTTTGCAAGTATTGACGTTGGGTGCGTACATTACTTTGGGAGAGTTATTGGTAGAAAAAAATCCGATGGAAAGTATTCGGTTGGCGCAATTGGCCTTGCAGATTGATGCGGCATGGGAGGATGCGTATCGGATTCAAATGGCGGCTTATTTTCAAAAAGGCAACCGACCGATGGCGATTAAAACGTTTCAGCAATGTGAAAAGGTGTTGGAACGGGAATTTGGGATTGAGCCGTTGCCAGAGACGTTGAGGTTGTTGAGGAAGATTAAGGGGGTTTGATTTGAGTCATTTTTTAACAAAAAAATAGGATTATGAAAAAAGTAGCACTATTTATTTTATTAGGATTTTTTGCCAATTCTGCTTTTGGTCAAGAAACAGATTTTCCAAATGAATTTGCGGTATGGAGATACGATTATAATGAAGAAGGAGGACAACCATTTTATTCAATATATTATTATATGGAAGGGGATAGCACTTATATGAATACTTCTTACAAAAAAATATTTGGAGAAGGATTAATACGGTCTGAAGATAAGAGAGTCTATTTTATTCCTCAAAATGATACTATTGAGTATTTGATATATGATTTTAATTTAGAGGTAGGAGATAAATTTTTCCCCCCTCAATATGCAATTTCTTCAGGAATTGATACATTAATAGTTACTCAAATTAATTCAACATCACTTTATGGGGGAGTACGAAAAGTGTGGCATTTTGATGCTGCAACAACTTGGATTGAAGGTATCGGCACAGAATCTGGTTTTTTCTCTAATCCTTTTTATATAGGAAGTCCGAATGGAAGCTCTTCTTTACAATGCTTTGTTAAAGATTCTATTATTATTGATAGTCAATGTCAACCAAATGATAGTAGCGATGAAACTATTGAACAAATCCATGCTTCTGTTTTTCCTAATCCATTTTACGATGAAATTACTATAAAAACAGAATTATCGAAATTTATTGATTTAATCCAAGTATTCGATGTTAATGGACGATTAATCAATTCTATTGAAGGTATATCAACTATTCAAATGAATTCAGAGTTATCAAATGGGTTATATTTTTTGAGAGTTGTAATTGGTGAACAAGAGTTTTATCGTAGGGTAATCAAATAAGAACTTCAATCGACCACGCCACACCGTCAACCGTGTGCCGTCAACCGTAATCCGTCTACATGGACAGCATCAAACTTTTCAAAAATAAAAGAGCAGAAATCACGATTCCCAAGGAACGAGGAATCCTCATTATCTGTATGATTATCGCGTCGATTTTTTGGTTTGTGGTAAAGATGTCGAAGGTTTATATAACGGACCGTGTGGTGCAGATTGACTATACTTTGCCCGAAGGTAAGGCGTTTGCAGAGTTGCCACCCGAAGAATTTGAGGCGCAAGTGGAAGGTACTGGCTGGAATTTGATGTATGATTTTTTCATCTCTGCCCAACCAAAAGTGACCTTTGATTTGAATACCTTTTTGACTTCGACGATTGAGCGCGACCAGATGGTGAAGCGGATAAATGAGCAATTGTTTAAGCTGTTGGAGGTGAAGGATGTGAGTAGTTTGTCGCAGCGGAGTTTTGGGAAAGATTATATTATTTTGGATTATGAGACGCGATTTGAGAAGAAATTGCCGGTGCTTTTTGATGGATTGCCATCGTTTCAACAAGGGTATGATTATTTGGATTTGGTGGTAATTACGCCTGATTCCGTGTTGGTGAGTGGACCATTTTCTTTGGTGGAAAGTCTGACGCATTGGAAAACGGATTTAGTGGAAGCGACGGATTTAAAAGAAAATTTCACGCAAGAAGTACAACTCAAAGTACCTGAGATAGGACAAGTTTTTTTAAAACCTGAAAAGGTGCGAGTGGATATTACAGTGGAAGAATTTACCGAGAATTCTCTTTTTATACCCGTTACTTTAAAAAATCAGCCCGATAGCATTCGAATATTTCCTGCGAAGGTGCAGATACAGTTTGTAGTCGGATTGACTATGTTTAATCAAATCACAGCGGATAGTTTTTTGCTGGAAGCGGACTTTCAAGGCATCGCTCGCAATGCAGCAAACAATACAGTGCCGCTTTCTTTAATCAAACAACCGAAAGAGATTAGTGGGGTGAATTTAAAAACTAAATCGGTAGAGTTTTTTATTTTAGAACAGGAAGAAGTAGCGCAGTGATTGGGCGTGAGTTTTATTAAAAATTAAATAGGATTGTATCACAGATTCAACGGATAAAAACGGATTCCTGTAGGTCAGGTGCGGCTAATTTTAAAATGGAAGTTAATTTCTTTGGTTCTTTGACAACTCCTGTGGAACAGGGGATTTTTTAAATTTTAAGAAGCGAGAAAACCGTAAAATTTTCGAGCTTCAAAAAACACAGCGCGGGTAGGAGCTTGAGGGACAAAATGGTTTTTGCAAAACCATTTTGTCCCTCAAACTCCCTTTATTAAAACAAGAACAAACTTACATTTTACCAAATTTGTCAAAGAACCATTTCTTTGACAAAAAAAACGCACCCGACCTACTATGAAAATCCGTTTTATCCGTCAAATCCGCGTAACCATCCTATCTAATTCAGCAACTTTTAAACATTATCTCTACCTTAGGAATGCGAATTAAATAAACTCAGACTCTTGAGAGGATATTTATTTCGCATTCCTTAACGTCCATTTTCCATTCAAAAATTATTACAACAAACACAATTTTGAGTATCAATAACTGATTTTAAAAAAAACGTGCCTTTCCCCTTTTTTTACGGTCAAAGAAAGTAGAAATTTTTATTTGGTTTTACAAAAATTTAATTACCTTTGAGAATATAAACAGGATTCATCACGTATAACACATTGATTGATAAAATTATATACTAAAAAAATAGATATTTAAACTGCTCCTGTAAAACATATTTGGAGAAACATTTTTCCAAAAACTGACCTAACGACAATCAAAATCTTAACCTGTTTTTGCGACACAACTGTAACATTATAACTCAAATCGAGTCTCACTCGGACTTTTTTAATTTTAGTCAAAAAAAACATTTGACTAAAATTAAAATAAAGGTTGCATAACAAAATATCCTCACTCATTAAATCTGTATGCGAGATTAGAATTCTTGCGTACAACAGTATTGTTTTGTCTAAAATTAATTTTTTAAGTCAAACAATCTACACTCAATATTAGAATGCTGAATGTAGCTCGATTTGGATAACCAATTTATCTAATTTTCAAATAGAAAAAAGGTAAATTTCAAATCAGTCTACCCTTCAATTTTATAACCATAACCAAAGGGACGTCTTTAATTACAAACACTAAATTTTAAACCCCGAAGTTATGTACAAACACTTTTTTTACACCAACAAAATTTTAATCATGCTAAGAACAAACTTACTTACCCTATTGATTTTAACGTGCATCACAACTGCATCTTTTGGTCAATTCTCCCTCTCGTTTGACAGCACTGACCCAACCTGTAATGGGTTTACTAACGGTGTCATCACAACGAACCCAGACGGAGGCACAGCCCCATTCATTTACAGCTACAGCAACTTTTTTAGCGTACAAACCATCAGTGGACTTTCAGCGGGTGCTTACTCGGTGACGGTAACCGATGCCAACAACGAAACAGCTACTGGCTCAATAATATTGAACGAGCCTGCAGCAATTGACGGCGGATTAAGCGTGGACGATGTCTGTTCAGGCAACGGCAATGTTTCCTCCAACGCAACAGGTGGTGCTGGTGCTTATAGCTACTCATGGGATGACGGTCAGACCACCGCAAATGCAACAGGTCTTGCTCCAGGTTTACATTGCTTAACCACTTCAGATGTCAATGGATGTGAAGGTGTTAGTTGTATTATAGTGGCAGATCAAGTATCTTTGGAGGTAATAGCTACGACTGCTTTGGCTTGTTTTGATGCTTGTGATGCAAGTATCACGGCAACGGTTTCTGGTGGAACAGGACCCTATACTTTCATCTGGAATACTGGTTCAACGACACCAATTCTGGAATCTGTACCCGTTGGCACTTATTCTGTTACCGTCACAGATGGCAACGGTTGTGTGACTTCAGAAACAACAACAGTGAGCGCACCTTCTCAAATTGATGTTACCGTAACGGTTGCCAATCCTGATTGTGGTACTACTGATACAGGTTCAGCAACAGCTTCAGCTTCTGGCGGAACTGCTCCTTACCAATATATGTGGAACGGTGGTCAAATGGGTCCTACTCTTAATAATTTGACTCCTGGTAATTATATGGTCGTCGTTACAGATGCCAATGGATGTCAAGAAATTCAAGGCTTCGCTGTTATTCCTGCTAGTAGTACATTTTTAGATGTGACGACAACAGATGCTTCGGCTTGTGGCGCTGCAGATGGTACAGCAACAGCTTCTGTTTCTGGCGGAACTGCTCCTTATTCTTATGTTTGGAATACAGGCAGCTCAGATAGTTCAATTGATGGTTTAGCACCAGGTGCTTACGGCGTAACCGTTACAGATGCTGACGGATGTGGGGCAACGGCAACGGCAAATATCGGTGGCTCACCAGATTTGACTTTAACTTCAATGGGTGTTGATTCAGAATGTGGTAGTCAAGATGGTGGTTCTGCTATAGTAATGGCTTTTGATGGTACTGCACCTTATACATTTTTGTGGAGCAATGGTGCAACAATAGCAGTAACTTCTAACCTTGACGCTGGTACTTACACCGTAACGGTAACAGATGCAGCTGATTGTACCGCTACCGCTACGGTAACTGTTTCTTCAACTGGTTCATTAACTGTCAATGCTTCTGGTACTAATCTTTCTTGTGGCAACACTGATGGTTCGGCAACAGCAATTCCTGCTGACGGTACAGCTTCTTATACTTATACTTGGAGTAATGGTGGAAACACGGCAACTATCAATAACTTAAGTGCAGATACTTACACCGTTACGACAGCTGATGCAACAGGATGTTCTGCAGTTTCTACCGTAACCTTGATGGATGCGAGTAACTTAGAGATAACCGTTAATTCAAATGGTCCTGCTTGTGATGGTCCGGCAAATGCTTCGGCGACTGCTACTGCTAATACCGGTAACGCACCATTCACTTATGTTTGGAGCAATGGCGAAATGACGTCAACTATCTCTAACATTATGGCTGGAAACTACGCTGTAACGGTTACGGATACGAACGGTTGCCAAGGCACAGGTTCTCTGACGGTTTCTTCTTCGCCAGGTTTACAATTAAATATCAATACAATTGCAATAGAGTGCTTCGGTGGCAGTGGTGTTTTGAGTGTAGAAGTAACGGGTGGCTCTGCGCCATTTACTTACTTGTGGAGTAACGGAATAGTGATTGCGTCTAATGAATTGATTCCAGCGGAACAATATTCTGTAACAGTAACGGATGCAGCAGGTTGTACAAGTGAAGCAACAGCTAATTTGACAGAACCAAATCCATTGGTTCTTACGGTAACTTCAACTGACGCTGGTTGTGGTGGAACTGCTTCTGGTACAGCGACAAGTACTCTTAGTGGTGGAACTGCTCCTTATACTTACAACTGGAGCAACGATGCAACAACTACGAACTTAACGGGTTTGGCAGCAGATACTTACGCTTTGACAGTGACGGATGCAAATGGCTGCGTGCAACAAGCATCAGTGAGCATTACAGAATCGAGTAACCCAATGGTTACGGCAACGATTACCGGCTTAATTACAACAGTTGGCGGTAATGACGGGGAAGCAATGGCTTTGGCTACTGGTGGAACCGCTCCTTATGACTTTGCGTGGAGCAATGGTCAAAATACCGCAACGGCAACTGGATTGAGTGCCGGTACTTACACCGTAACGGTGACTGATGCTAACGGATGTACGGATACCGCAACGATAACTATTCCTGACCCCGCGAAATTGGGTGATAAAATCTTCGTCGATTCTAACAACAATGGTTGCCAAGACGCGGACGAAGGTGGTTGGTTCAACTTGACTGTTATCTTGAATGGAACAGACAATAATGGAACAACGATGGGTCAAACGACTCAAACGGATGTTTTTGGAAATTATATTTTCGATGGCTTGAATCCAGGTACTTACACAGTACGAATCGTTGCGCCAACAGGTTACGAAATCACGACACCGAATGCTTGTGGAGATGATACCACAGATAGTGATGCTAATCAAAATGATGGTACAACCAACACCATTACTTTGAGTGCTGGACAATGCTACTTGGACTTAGACATTGGTATCTCTGAAATCTGTGCTAACTTTGATGACCCGGGTGAAATATGCTGTGACCAAATGCTTTGTGCGCCAGGT
The DNA here is from genome assembly GCA_047629355.1 of Saprospiraceae bacterium. GTDB lineage: Bacteria > Bacteroidota > Bacteroidia > Chitinophagales > Saprospiraceae > CAYUNA01. The sequence goes on from JBLHWU010000035.1 coordinate 36,300, forward strand.
AACACACC
>JBLHWU010000036.1:0-35428 GCA_047629355.1 Saprospiraceae bacterium
TGATTGACTGTCGCTTCGCAATTGGCTCTTAAAGCATATATATTCGGTGGATGCTCTTTTATCTGTTGCCGCCGAAAATAATTATCAATTATTTCAGGTTTGATGTAGTAATATTTTGCCTGACCATGGTCATTTTCAATTCGGTATGACTTACCTTTTTGGGTTGCTGTTTGTATTCTATCGTTAATACGGTCGGTCACTTTGTAGGTGTTACCGTCAATCTTTTCAAAATCATAATTGCTTTCGGTTCCCTGAATAGCTGTTAGAAACCATTCTATCAGATGCTCAGGGTCACGGGTGAATTTTAAATTTTCGACAGAATTGTAAGCACCATCGGTTAAGGAAGCTTCTATTTTTTGCCCTAAAACCTGTTCGCTGTTTTGCAGAGCAGGGATGAAAAATTTGTCGTCACTGTGCGTTACCTGTTCGGTTTGAATATCAGTGATTAGACGCAGCGGGATGATATTTTCTTCCTCTTCAACCTCGGCACAAGTTTCAGTTATATTACTAACATAATCGACAACAACCTGCTTTTTTGAATCAGGTTTGTTGCGATAAGCAGCATCAGGGTCGTGAGCGGATTGCAAAGTAGTGCCAGGTTGGTTTTTGATATCTTTGAGTTGATGAGGGGATATGGAGTCTTCGGTTTTATCACCCGTCGGAGGATTGCCTGCTTCGTCTTTTGAATTTTTACAAAATTCAAAATGGTCTTGCCAAATGCGTTGGACTAAATCATAGTGTTCTACCTCGATACCCTCAAATATTTGTAGCAAAATATGAGCAACTTGACCACTTTGAAGTAAAGGGCTTTTGGTCGCAGATTTATTTAATCGATACGTTTGCTGACTGACGGATTGCTTTATTAATTCCGCAAAAAACGTCTTGTCCTCTTCGCTCGATACTTTATTCAATAAGGTATGGTGTGTTTCCGATAATCCACGATAAAACTTGAGCAGAACCGATAAACAAAGACTCAATCGAGTTCCTGTTGCCACATTAGAATGTAATAATTTACTGTCCATACGAACCCATTTTCCGTTTACGTTGTAACGAATAATCTGAGTAGCGGTCGTCTTTTGAAAGGCTTTTTCCAAAAGATTCTCCCCACTTTCGATGTAATGATTCAATAAGGCGACTTTGAAATTGCAGTAAGTTGCACCGCAAGGGGCTTCGTCTGATAAATTATTCAATCCGATGTCATGGCACACCAATATGTTGAAATCACACGCATCGAACAATTGTTCATCCGTCCAATCTTGTCCGTCTTTCAATATCAACATCTATACTAAAATACGAACCGGAGCATTGGGACGACCATTGTTACTGTGATACAAAACTGAAAAGATGTCCTCATCTATTTGGCTCGTTATCTCCTTGAAAAACTGATTGTGCCAACCAGAAGGATCTTCTAATTTTGTCAATTTAGAACCACTCATTTGCTGACTATAGCTGTCAAACAAATTCAACGGGGTCGAAATCCTACTTTTTTTATACATAAATCGGGTACTTGATTATTCCTCAAGATACGAAATCTTATTCTGTTATTTCAATGAACTTTTGATAAAGTTGGTTTTTAGAGTGGACTCAACAGTTAAATAATGAATAAACTTGTTTATACCCTTTTGCTACTTTGTACGCCTACTTTTGCTCGGCGCAGACGCTCTGGACGGGCGATGTTAGGGCGGATTGGCACGAGGTAGACAACTGGACACAAGGCATTCTTATGACGGGATAAACCGCAACGATTTCAGAAGCTGCTCAAGGTGGTGTTTTTCCAACCATTTCGTAGGTTTTGACAATTGATTTAATCATTCAAAGCTTTGGTGGAAGCATTATTTTTATGGTGGATACCCTTTAACAATGGCTCGTTTACCAATGCTTCGGGCGAGACATTTGATAATGAAAGGGGTGCGCCATTGTTTATTGAGGATACAGTGAGTGAAAATTGGAGAATAATATTGAATTTTTCACCACAATCAATCCAAATCCCTTCCCGACAACACATTCGGCTGAAGAAACTGCGCCAACTCAATATAAGGAATCAGCATATTCTGCTGCCCATAAATCAAGTCAAAATCAGTACTAAAATTAATGCCCTTTCGCTGAATAGTAAAGTGGGGAAATTTCGTCTCTTCTATCCATTCTTTGAAATCTGTATCTTCGTATAAAGGATGATTTCTAAAAAAGTTAGCCGCTACTCTTTTAGTGAAAATAGGGAGGTCAAAAATATTTTTAAATAAGTCTTTTTGAATAATACTGATTTCCTTTTTTAAATCAAAGTTGAAAGAAATACAACGCGGTTGATTCTTCCAATTGTTATTAAAAACAATAAAACCAGTGATGAAATCTTTAGAAAGATAGCTTAAATCAACCCAAGCCGTCGCACGATGAACGGCACGATTCTCAGGTTTCAATACCGTCTCTTTATTCGAATTTACATGATTTTGACAGGTTTTCGCCCAATCAAAAATAATGGTTTCTATCCAACTATTGAATGCTTTGTTTTTTGTTTTTGGATAAGTAGCATCGTAAGCTGTTGTGTAATCTGCATAGCGCACACAGCCAACGTCGAGTTGTTCGCGTAGTTTGAAAGTCAGATTTTGGGATTTTTTATTGACGTCTGTTAGCGTCGCTTTCAGCGTTCTATTGGGATTGTAAGCATTACTTTTGAGTGTATAAATTTGCCCATCACTACTTTTTAAACGCGCAGAGAAGGAGTCATTTTCATTTAACTCTCCTTGGATTTGGTACATTTTTCCATTCCAATCGGCATTGCCTAAAATTTGATTATTTGCGCCCGTTTGCATCAATAAATGAATCGTTTCGTCGCCATTTTTATGAATATATTGCATAATCCATTTGTTTTCACCACAATACGTTGGCAAATTATCTGCAAATAAGGTTTCTTCCAAAACCATTCGACTGCTAATACTTCTATCAAAATTTGTCCACTGCGCATCAATATTTCTATTCCTACATTTACCATTAATCCGCCCACTAAGATTGCCTAAGGAATTAATTTCTTTCAGCTCCAAATTCTCTCCGTATAGCTTTCCTTTCAATTGAAAAAAAACTTCGCTACGCAAATATTTCAGCTGTCCTTCACAATCTGATTGGTCGCAAGTCAGTGTAATATTGATATCGTTAAAATCATCAATTCTTCCTTTAAAATAACGCGTATTTTCCGTTTGGGAAAAGCAAATAAAAGGTAAGCAAATGAGCAGGAAAGTCAGTAGCTTGTTCATGTATCGGTATTGGAAAAGGTTTGTTTTTTAGGGTAAAATATATAATCTTCAATATCAAATTTTCATGATAATTACAACAGCATTCCGGTTTAAAATCCTATTATAATTATCATAAAAATCTTCCTGAATCATTAGCAAAGAAAATAATTTCCGCAGGAAATTAAGGCACTTCGACCGTATTCAAAACCTGCCCAATAATGTCCTCCTGCGTCACATTTTCCGCTTCCGCTTCATATGTAATCCCAATTCGGTGACACATAATATCTTCACAAACCGCCCGTACATCCTCTGGAATTACATACCCTCGACGCTGCAAAAACGCATAGGCCTTAGCAGCTTTTGCCAAATTGATACTCGCTCGCGGTGACCCACCGTAATTAATCAAGGGCATCAAGTCACTCAATCCATAATCCTGCGGTTGGCGAGTCGCAAAGACAATATCTAAAATATATCGCTCAATTTTTTCATCCATATACACCTTCTGCACCGACTTTCGCGCCTTCAAAATATCTTGAATGGTCACCACCGGACTCACTTTTCCAAATGATTCATCGCCCATATTCAACCGCATAATCTGCTGCTCTTCCTCTTTCGTCGGATACGTGATTTTGACCTTCATCATAAAACGGTCAGTCTGCGCCTCGGGTAACGGATACGTTCCTTCTTGCTCAATCGGATTCTGCGTTGCCAATACCAAAAAAGGTTCTTGCAACGGGTAAGTCGTCCCACCAATCGTCACTTGTCGTTCTTGCATCGCCTCCAAGAGTGCCGACTGAACCTTCGCAGGCGCACGGTTAATCTCATCCGCCAAGACGAAGTTGGAGAAAATCGGACCTTTACGAACCGTAAAATCCCCCTTGCCTTGATTGTAAATCATCGTTCCCACAATATCCGCCGGTAGCAAATCTGGCGTAAATTGAATCCGTTTAAAATCGGCATTCACCGCGCTCGCCAAGGTTTTAATCGCCAAGGTCTTCGCCAAACCAGGCAAACCTTCCAATAAAATATGCCCTTTCGCTAACAATCCCAACATCAACCGTTCAATCATGTGGTGTTGACCGATAATTACTTTTCCTGTTTCGGCATTCAATCTTTCGACAAATGCGCTATCTTGATAAATCTGCTGATTCAGTGCTTCTATATCTACGGACATCGTTTGGTATATTTGTGTATTAGTATATATGTGTATTGGTCGGCAAATTTCCGATTTTTTTTCTAAAATCAAAGAAGTTCTGACATTTTAAAAGTTTTTTAAGTAAAAACGATTTAATAAGTTGGACCATAATGCGCCGTAATTTTTTCTTCTAAAGAATTCAAAAAATTGTTGCAGAGCCTTCGTTGCGGAACTATTTTTTGTGCTTTTAGAAGTAAAAAGGATAAGTATAATCACCCAAGTTATTGAATCACTTTTACTAAAATAGTATTTGCAATTACTCCTCTCCCGTTACTTAAATTCAACAAAAAAATTGTTGCAGGGTACTACTCTTCCCGAATAATTATCTTCGGTACTTTTCGAGTTGCCAACTCAATATCATCTATATTTTTATAAAATTTCTCCAAATACTTAATAACCTTCTGTTTAGTCTTTTTATCTAATTCTGGAAAGTCTTCAATAATCTCAATAAATCGCTTCTTTTTTTCTAAGAATATTTTTTTTGTTTCGTCTAATTTACTCAAAGATTCTGCACTTCCTAAATAAGCCCTATCTGTTACTCGTTTCAACTTATAATTTGGATTTGGTTTTGCATACGGTGCATTGACCAAACCCGAGTAATCAAAATCATAGGAGACAAGTATCAATTTGTCATCTCGCCGTAATGTTTTTACATTCCTTAATGCTTCGACTTTATAATCTTTATTTCCAACCATGTATTGAAACAAGGCGACTATTTCAGGCATTCCTTCCTCAAAATCTTGGTCACTACTTCCTAATATTTCTACGCGTTCCGCATTCAAACGAGCCGCCAATTCTGCCATGTCTTCTATTAAAAAACCCCAATTCTGTTCCTCTCGTCCTGTTTTTTTATCCTTATAAATTATCGAAACCAACTGTGTTCGATAGCTATTTTCCGTCAATTCATTATACAGCTGATATATCAGATATTCTTTCATCAATAATCGTTTCGCATCTTTTTTATCCGCCAAACAATGCGTCACCAATTTCATGTCATTGAATTTTTTAAGCCCTTTTTTTGCCAATTTTGACTTTTTAAAAAAAAATCTCAAAGGTGGCATTTCACAAATTTGTCGGCGAGACTTTCCGCGTGTCTGCACTTTTATTTTCCATTTGTGCACCTGATTTTTTTTATCTTTAAACGTCAACCATGCTTTTTGTTTGGCATTCGTTCGACGGCTATTTTTTAAGGAATCTAAGTCTGCCTCAAGCGTTATTTCCAGTAATTCAGAATGATTCATAAGGTTAAAAATACTCTCGGTTTGTGCGAAAATATTTGTTAAAAAAAAGCAATGAAAAATAAAAGTGGAGATAATTGTGGTTTTAATTAGGTTTGTCATGTTTTCAGTTGTTTCAAAAAAGTGAAAGTAATTTTACTATTTAGAAGATATCAGCAGTCAGAAAAATCCAGCGGTAAGGATAAAATTTGGCTGATTTCTAAATAGTTACAAAAACAATAATTTAAAGTTCTTGATAAATGTCGAGAAAGTAGGGCAACAAAAGAAAGAAAAATGCTTGAAATTACCAAATAATCACGAGTTTTCCGAATACCATGCTTCTCGAATTGCTAGCAACAATTGATTAATTTTCTCTAAATCTGGTTGCTCTGGTAAATCACTTTTGGTATAAAGCGTTTCTATTTCCGCAATTTTCGCTTCTGCCCGTTCCAATAATTCCTGATATTCAAAATCCCCTTTCCGAATTTTCAACAAAAAATCCCGATTCGGTCGCCGCACAACAATCTGTTTTTCTCGCGCAATTTCTGCTGCCATATCCAACAGTCGAAAGGTATGCATCATATTCTTAGCATCGTAATTTTTACCATGCTGCACCGTATTCGCATACCGTTCCACATTTCGTTTGGCCACCCACTCCCAATAATTGCGATAATCCTTGCAATAAACTTGATAGCCATCTTTGTTAAATGACATTATTTTTACCGAATCCACACCTTTCGGAACAGAACTCAACAGCACCTCATTCGCCGTCTCTTTTTTCATAATGCCTTTAAAGCCATGCTCGTTTTTTGCATCATAAAACACCGCATAAATATTTGAAAAATGGTCAATTTTTACCAGCCCACAATGTTCTTGCTTAAAATTATTTTTTGTCAACCAATCCTCCAAATCAATCGAGCCATGCCCCTCAATTACATAACAGAAATTCAAAACCGATTTCCGTTCCTTCCTCATTGGATTGACAATTTTTTTGTTCAAACCTCGTGCCTTTTTTACCTGCGATAGTGCATAGCCCGCAAAGGTCTGTTGACATCGTTTCGATAAAAAATCACTTGCCTTAAATCGCTCAAACAACGGATGCTGATACTGCACACAATCCGTTGGCATCGCCAACATCTCCAGCATATTCGGATTGCTTTTTGCCAATAATTCTAAAAATTTACTCAATTCATAATACACTTTATCGTTGGTTGCATCATTGATTTGAGTGATTTCTTGTAAGCCATAAAAATAATTTTTTGGCATAATGAAAACGCCGCGGAAGTCGGTGTCGGATTGTGGGAGGTCAGTTCCGTAAGCGCGGCTACCGCTGATGGATTCGAAGAGGAGTAAGCCGCGATTTTTCATTTCTTGGATGGTCATTTATATTTATTATTGGGAATTGCCTAAGGGATAAAAACAGTTTGTAAAAACCGATTTTATCCCTTAAAATCCCCTTGTAAAAATACAAAGAAAGATAGTTTACAATATACTATACGCTCAAAACCTTTCGATAAAATACATTTATCGCCTCCACATCATTCTCTATCTTCGGCAAAGCCTGCACAATCTCCTCACACATCGCCATCGTTTTTCAATAAAATCATCTAATATTTTATTTTTAAAAACTAACGCTTCTTCCTTCGCGGTCTCTTTTGCTTTTAGTAATTTTTCTAGTTCAACACGTACGTTTTTATCTTCAATCAACGGCATCAATTCTGAAAATTCCACCGGTGCAGCTACTTGTTTTTTACCAACCCAATAAGCTGATAAAATCGGTCGCAAGACATAAAAATACTTTTTGATTTTCACCTTTTCGCCTTTCATTTCCTTTTGAATCATACTCGTCGCAATGCCCAAATAATGATACATGACTTTTTAGGTAAAAAATATTGCGCTGCCAATGCCTGAAATTCCGCCACAAAATCAGCATCTTGTCGATAAACAATCGGCGAATTCAACCATTCAAAAACGGATACATTCGACTTAAACAACAACCGCAATGCCTTTCGAATATCCCAGCCACTTCCGTCCAATAAGGGCTCAGGATTTACCGTCAGTACATCCTTTTTTTCATTGATTGACAAGTACCAATCGCGTTGATGTTGATATAAGAATCGAAAATCATAATCACTGTCAGGCGACGGGAATCCCCAAGCGCGACTGCCAGATTCGCAAGCGTAGAGAATATTTATTCCATGCTTCTTTTCTGTTTTCTGTAAGAGATTCAGGATTGTATTTTTCATTTTAAAATAGATTTATCATCAACTATTCACCGTCACAACCACCTTCCCCATCGTCTTCCCTAATTTAAAAGTCCGAATCGCATCTGGTAATTTTTCAAAATCAAACGTCTGTCCGACAAACGGTTTTTCAATATCTAAATCCTGTAATTCTGCCAATAGCGAATGCATCAGTGGTGCTTTTTCATACAAGTAAATCAAGTTAAAACCAATCACACCCTTGTTTAGTTCCGCGAGACTCTGCGCATCAATTTGTGGTCGCCGCAAAAACTTCCACAAGATTTTCAAATAATTTGGTCGGTCACCTGGATGCGCGTAGGAAGCTGCGCCATAAATCACCGTTTTGCCCTGTTGACCGAGTGCTGCAAAACCCGCTTTCATCACTTCGCCACCGATACATTCCATCACCAAATTGAGTTCACGCCCGTCCAATGCTTCCTCCAATTTCTTCGCAAAATGCTTGTCTCGAACGATGCCTCTATCATAGCCCTCTTGTTTCAAACGCTCTAATTTCTGCGCTCCACCGACACTACCAATGGTATAACAGCCATGTTTTTTTGCAATGCGATTGGCTAAAGTACCTACGCCACCTGCTGCGCTATGAATCAAAACGGTCTGCCCCTTTTCCAATTGCCCCAATTTCATCATGGCATAATACGCCGTCAGTACTTGCACCAAATACGCGGCGCCCGTTGGGAAATCCCAATCATCTGGTAAGGGAATCGCATAACGACTGTCGATATTTAGGTGCGAAGCATAAGCTCCAAATCGGGTTACGCCCATGATTTTATCGCCAACTTTTACATTGGTCACATTCTTGCCGACTTTTGCGATGATGCCTGAATATTCCAAGCCCGGCGTAAATTCGCCCTTTGGTGTTGCGCTGTATAAACCCCAAATCGCGAAGACATCCGCGAAATTTAGACCGATTGCTTTGACTTCAATAGTCACTTCGTCAGCGGTGGGGTCGGGGAGGTTTTCCTCGATGAGTTTTAGGTTTTTGATATTGCCTGCTTTGAGGCGGTAGACTTTTCTTTGCATGATTTTCGTTTATTTTACGACTGTAAAAGGTGCTTCTATTTTAAATGATTCCAAGAATATATCCTAAGAAAAATGCAAAAGCTGTCAGGATCCAAATTGCAAATGTATTTTCAAGTAATTGAAACCAATAAGGGTCTCTTTCAATTTTTTGGTTTTCTTTTTGTTCTCTTCTTTTATGCAATAGATATCTAATGGCTTCTACAACTATACTAATCAGCAGAGGGAATATTAATAGGCTAATGGCATCTGTCATTATTAGTAAATCCTTATTCCAATGGGGATTAGCAAAATAGCTAAAAATCATTCCTCCAATTAACATAACGAGGAAGTAAGCAATCCCTTTTCCTTTTTTATTTGAAGTTAGCTTAATTTTCTTTTCCTTTTTTTCAAAGGTAGATTCATCATCTAAAATGGTTTTCATGTTATAAATTTTAGAGTGTTTTTAAAGCATCTTTCACTTGCTCATTCTCCGGATTAATTTCCAATACGCGCTCCAATAGTTTTTTTCCTGCCTCATTTTTCTTCTGAAAAAGCAAAGCACTCGCTTTATTCAATAGCGCATTTTCATAATCAGGGTCTAATGCCAACGCTGCATCATACATTTCCATACCCCCTTGAATATTGCCATTCAACACTTCCATATAGCCTAGGTTACTCAAAGCAACTGGACGTTTTTTATTTTCAGACAACACAAATTCAAATACTTTTTTCGCTTTTGGAATCTGTTTTAAATTAAAATAAGTCGCGCCTAATTTCTCTTGAAAATCCAAATGCAGTGGTAAATAATCCACTGATTTTTGATAATATTTTAACGCATTTTCAAAATCAGCATACGCAAAAAATGCTTGTCCAATTCGGTATGCTGTCCAGCCATCTTTGATGTTTTCAAGGGGGAATTGTTCGGCATTTTGAATAATTTTCTCATAACTTTCTTTCGAAAAAAGGTAATGAATCGTCGTTTTAAATTTTTCTGCAAAAGGCAAAGTTGATTGGTTTAAATAATAACTTGCGGAATCCAAGATCATCGGACTTCTTACATATTTATCATATAAAGCGATGTAACCATTTGCCATTTCTAAAGGTGTTCCCTTGTCTTTGGTTAAAATTTTTAGACCCAAAAACTGGGCAGGTTCGTCGTTTTTTGCTGTTGCTTTTTTTCTATATTGAATATTCGTTTTACTAACGTAATGGTCGGTAATATTGATATGCGGAATGTCGATACTGCCCGACTTTGGCATATGACAATAGGAACAATCATCGTCCTCTGCACTACGTTTTTCGGCTGTTTCCGTACAAGTGACTGCAGCTAATTCAATTGAAACTGTCGCCGTTTTATGGCAATTGATACAAGTATTATTATACTGTTCGCGCCCTGTCACTTTAATGCTTTTATGTGGATTGTGGCAGGTAATGCAAGTCATTTCTGACTCCAGATAACAAGGACTTTGCCGCAACCTATCCGCTTGCGAAGCCATAATGAATTTCTCATGCGAATCTGTATAACGCGGCAAAAAAACATTCATCACGTCCGATAATTTCATCCCAGGCTTGAAATCAAAAAACGTTTTATCCTCCTGCAAAACGGAGACGCCTTGCAAGTGACACCGCTGACACAAATCCATCTGCAAATCGCGAGATAAATCACGGGGATTGACAATCGAATAATCAATATATTTGGAGGTATCGACGATGTTCCCTGCCAGTTTTTCGAGCACATGAATCTCGCCCGGTCCGTGGCAACGTTCGCACTCAATCCCGGTAGGCATTTCCAAATATTTATTCATCGACTGCGTTTCAAATTTCGGTAGGTGATTGTGACAAGTCAAACATTCCGATGCTAACAAACGGTCAAATCGTTCATTGTTTCCCTCAAATCCTGGTGCCATATCCCACTTCTTCTCTTGCGTGTAAAAGGTAATCGGTGCTTGAAAAACATAGCCATCAAAATCAACAATATGAGAATTGGTATGCTGTCCTGATCCGACGATATAGCTGATTTTTTCTGTTCTATTATATATAGTATCCTTTCCGTCTAAACGAAATTCCTGCACGTACATCACACTATCTTTGAAATAGGGAAAATAGTGAAAGTCAGATTTTTCATCATAAACCAGTGCATGGTCGCCAAAAGTTGCATCCGTTTTTTCTAACGTAGCATGGTCAAATGAACGGCCCATTCCTGTATGAATAAACGTTTCATGAATATCAGAATGGCAAGATTTACAAGTTCCCATTCCGATGTATTTAGCATCAGGGGCGAGGTTTAGATATTCTTTTTTTTCTGTTTGAACTGGTTGGAATTCATTTTTACAATACAGAAAAAGCAAGCAAGGAAGCAGTAATAATAAAAGGTGTGTAATTCTTTTAGCAGAAATTGACGACATGAATGCTGTTTTTGAGACGCTAAATTAGATAAAAAAAATTACCTTTGGTTTCTAAAAAAATACAAAATGACAGAAAGAATAAAATCTCAATTCAATTTGACGGGCAAAGTTGCCATCATTACGGGCGCAAGCAAAGGTATCGGTGAGTCTATCGCACGAGGCTTGGCAGAACACGGCGCAAAAGTCGTCATTAGTAGCCGAAAGCAAGATGCTGTGGACGCTGTAGCAGCAGCATTTAAAGCAGACGGATTAGAAGCCGTGGGTATTGCATGCCACGTAGGTGACGATGAGCAATTGAAAAATTTGGTTGCCAAAACAGTCGAACATTACGGTGGCGTTGACATTGTTATCAATAACGCAGCGACGAATCCAGTTTTTGGACATTTGGTTAAAAATGACGGTGAAATTTTTGATAAAATCATGAATGTCAACGTTAAAGCTTGCATGCTATTGGCGAACTATTGTTTTCCAATTATGAAGTCTCGCGGTGGTGGGTCAGTGATTAATATTGCTTCGGTGGAAGGTATGAAACCGTCGGAAGGCTTAGGTTTGTACAGTGTTTCTAAGGCGGCGTTGATTATGTTAACGAAGAGTCAGGGGAAAGAATGGGGGAAATTTAATATTCGGTCGAACGCGATTTGTCCAGGTTTAATTCAAACAAAATTCAGTGCGGCACTTTGGAAAAACGATGCAGTATTGGATACGGTAGAAAAACATTTACCGATGCAACGAATGGCGCAGCCGGATGAAATGGCTGGTTTGGCGGTGTTTTTATCATCAAATGCAGCGAGTTATACGACGGGCGGAGTCTTTACGAATGATGGTGGACACATGATTGCTGGGTAATTTCTTAAACAAAAAGTAAAGGTTGTTAGTTGGCGGACTTATTATTTTACCGTTACTTAAATAAAAAAAGGAGTTACTTTTAAAAGTAACTCCTTTTTTATTAAGACAATTGCTAATTCTAAAAAAGTAAAAACGCTGCGGCAAATGCAATCACTGCGATAATCATCCCATACATAAACACCTGATAACAACGACTCAAATACCGATACTTCTTCGCCAAAACAATTCCCAACCAGTACAAATCTCGCGTCATCGAGCTGTATAAAAAATCGCTATCTTTTATCATTTCCGTCATTCCCCAGTGATAATCTTCCATATCCATGCTGTAGAAATTACCGAAAAAGAGTAAGTTTGACCGTTTCTTTTCAATGTCTTCTCGAGTAAATTTTCCTTCCGTAATTTTCGGTCGCGTCGAAAGGGTAGCGTACACCATTGCGACTAAGCAAACGAATAATAAAATAATAGTAGGAATAATTAGCTTAGGCGTAGTTTCAAAATTCGGAACTAATTGCGGCAACACAATCGAGATAATAATTGCATTGATACTCAACATGATATTCGCCTTACTATCCGCCATCGAACTGAGGTTAATATGCGTTTTATAAGTCGTCCGAAACATCGTTTCCACTCCACGTCCAAGATTCATTTCTTTCAAAGCAAAATCTTTCTTCGCGAGAACTTCCGAGGAAATTTTTGGCTTCTTTTTTCTCTTCTTCTTGACTTTATCTTTCGTCTTATCGCGCCGCACCAAATCATCAACCGAAGTAATTTCTTTCGGATTCAAGCGCAGTTTCTGCTTCCGCAATTGCTTGATGTGCTTTAGTTTTCGCTTATTGTACATTTGTTCTGCAACGAATGTAAAATAACGATGCTCATTCATAAAGTTCAACTCAAAATCCACCCATTCTTGTTCTGACATCAAGAAACTCTTCGTCATCAATAGCTCTTGTCGCACCCGTCCACAGCGGTCCCAATAGGTTTTTTTACCCAAATGACTCAAATCCGCGTCAGAGATAATACCTTCTATTAAATCCTGTGGCTGATAAGCAACTTGCGTCGCCATGATGAGCCGTTTTATTGTGGCAATGTCTTCCTTGCTATGCTCATAATTTGCCAAGAAGGTAGCTGCATATTCTCCACCGCGCTTTTCGTGATGCTCAGGGCCTTTGTCATAGCCTGTATCGTGAAACCAAGCTGCCAACTCTAATAATTCTGCTTCTTTCTCTGTCACTTCACTGCGACTGCTAATTTCGCGAACTTCCGCCACCACATTTAAGGTATGCGTTAGGTCATGATACACGTATTCTGCGGGAATGTTTTTATCAAAAAACTCCCGAATGTGCTCCTGCGCCGCATTTAAAACTTGATTGTTATAGTCTGGTTGTTCCATTTTATTTCTGCTTGATAGTTTCCTTTGGAGTATTTTTTGCAAATATAACGGCTGTAAGATGGTTATCGAAATATTTATTAAAAATGTTGTCCCGTCGCCCTATTCCACAATCTGTAACTTTGCAAATTTCAACATAATCCGTTTCTCCGTTCCACTATCAACTTGTTCAAAAAATATGGTTGCCATTCGTTTACCAACGCCGCCGTCCACTGCTTTTACCTGTCCTTTTCCAAAGCGCAAGTGCAAAATTTCCATGCCTGCCTGGATTTCATGACTTGGGCTTGGCTTGAAATCTTTGACATCAATTCTAAATTGTGGCGCAATTGCTGTCCCTTTCTTTTTGAAATTCCCAGAGATGCCCGAACGTGCAGGTTTGTTAGAATCCTTGCCCATTCGACCACTCATCTGACTACTAAACGGTGATTTTTGAAAAGACTTTACTGGACTTCCCGCATCAATGTGTACTGGACTGATTTCATTTAAAAATCGACTCGGCTCATTGTATCGCTGCTTGCCGTATTGATAACGGCTATTGGAATAACTAATTGTCAACAGCCGTTCTGCTCGGGTAATCGCTACATAAAATAGCCGCCGTTCTTCATCCAATCCATCAATTGAATCTTTTGACATAAACGATGGAAATAAATTTTCTTCCATCCCTACCACAAAAACCGATGGAAATTCTAAACCTTTTGCAGCATGAACCGACATTAAGGTTACATAATTATCGTCATCAATCGTCTTATCCATATCGGTCAAAAGCGCAATGTTTTGCAAATAAGCTGAAAGGCTTTTTTGCGCGACACCGATTTGTCCTTGTTCCGCTTCCTGTTCTTCCGTTAGTGCTTCGTCGTTTTCTACAAATTCTTTGATACCATCCAAAAGACCCTGTACGTTGGCGAGGCGATTCATGCCTTCGACCGTGGTATCTTTCTTCATCATATCAATCAAACCCGATTTTTTCACGGCTAAAATTGCGGTTTCATGAGCATCTGCCGTTTTTGCTGTCTTTGCAACACTTTCAACCAACATTTTAAAAGCCTGTAACGACGTCTTCGCTCTTGCACTCACGCCAACTTTCGTCAAGGAATCCCACATCGTCGTATCGTTGCTGTCCGCGAATGCGCTAATTTTATCAACCGTACTTTTTCCAATCGCCCTTTTGGGGAAATTAATCACGCGTCGTAAGGCCTCTTCATCCTTTTGATTAACTGCCAAACGCAAGTAAGCAATGGTATCTTTCACCTCTTTTCGTTGATAAAATGACAGCCCACCAAATACTTTATACGGCACATTATATCGGCGCAAATATTCCTCAAAAACTCTTGATTGTGAGTTTGTTCGGTATAAAATTGCAATGTCTTTATTCGCTAAATGATGCCGATTTTTATGTTCTAAAATGGTATCCGCCACTCGTTTTCCTTCCTCCGTATCCGTCATCGCTTTGATGACTTTTATTTGCTCCCCAACACCTTTATCACTCCAAATTGTCTTTTGAATTTGGCGTTTGTTATAAGTAATAACTTCGTTAGCTGCTTTTACAATATGGTCAGTTGAACGGTAGTTTTGCTCTAATTTAAAAGTCTTCGCACCATAGGGTTTGAAATCTTTTTGGTAATCCAAAATATTCTGAATCGTCGCCCCTCGAAACGCATAAATACTCTGTGCGTCATCACCTACGGCACAGACATTTCGTGGACTGCCCTCGTAATTCACCAGTTTTTTAACAATCGCGTATTGCAAGTGGTTGGTATCTTGAAACTCATCGACCAACACATATTTGAATTTCTTCTGGTATTTCGCCCGAATTTCTGGATGGTTTTGCAGCAATTCATACAATCGAAATAGCAAATCATCAAAATCCATTGCTCCAGCTCGCTTACAACGAAGCGTATATTTTTCATAAATTTTATGAACATGCGGTCGCTTCGCAATGCGGTCTTCTTCCATCAAATTTGGCATGTTCACATACAGCTTTGGTGGAATCAAATTACTTTTTGCAGAAGAAATTCGCGACCGAATTGTATTCACATTATAATGGTCTTTACTCAAATTCAATTCCTTAATAATGTTGCCAATCACACTTTTCGTATCGTCCGAATCGTAAATGGTAAAATTGGAAGGGTAGCCGATATGTTCTGCTTCAACTCGCAGAATACGGGCAAAAATTGAGTGAAAAGTCCCTGCCCAAACGGTATTTGCTCGCGGCCCAACAACTTTTGCAATCCGTTCTTTCATTTCCTTTGCCGCCTTATTGGTAAAGGTCAGCGCGAGTATTTCCCAAGGGGCAGCTCCCGATTGAATAAGGTGTGCAATTCGAAAAGTTAGTACCCGCGTTTTGCCCGAACCAGGGCCAGCCACAACCAAAACGGGACCTTCCGTATTGGTAACCGCTGCGCGTTGAATGTCGTTAAGTTGGTCTAAATAAGTTGCCTTCGCCGTAGGTTGACCGTCGTTCATTTTCTCTAATTTTTAAATTTTCCTGAATTCTAAGGAAGGCTAAATTAATAAACTAAGGTTCTTGAGAGAGAGAGATTTCGTTCCTATGTTTTTGCTTTGAAAGTGCTATTTATAGTGATATAATGAGCATTTTTAAAGCGAAAAATATGGACTAAATATCCTGTCAAGAATCTTAGTTTATTAGTTTCACGTTCTTAAACTTGCTTCAGAGTGAAATTTCTCCGAAAATAGAAGTGCTAATTTCCTTTTTGATTGCCTGCTAAAAGTGAATTGCTATTTTGTGAAATGCAAAGATACTAAGTAATGGTGAAAGAATAACTTATTTTTTTACCATTAATAAACGGAAAAGATAGGAATGTAGATTTTAATCCTTTGTAGTGGCTGTGAGTATTTTTTTAACATTTGCGATAACAATTCGCCGTTCAAATGAATATTCGCCAGATGATGTTTCGACAAATTCAAATAAAATAAGGGACTTTTTCAATTTAGAATGCGCGACTGTTTCGTTGTCCATTTCTAAATGTAATTCTCCTTCTTTTGCTAATAATTCCGCTAAGAATTCAATTTGATGAACATTTAAATTCTTCTTTTTTTGTAAAATAGTCAACAAATCAGCTTCTGCCAAACCGTGAAGCCAATCGCCTTCAATTTTCAAATGTTCTTGATAGGCTTCTTGAATAAGTTCCAAGCCTTTCGGTGGTTTCATGCCCATCAATTGTCCAAGAACTTTGGACAAGGAATCAATCATGCGTTGAATGTAATCTTTTTGAATCATAAAGTTGTCGGAAAATTAGGGTTGTTAATCGTTTGAAATTAATCGAACGGTATCGCCAATTTTAATCGTTCCACCTTTGATAACTCGTGTCGTCAATCCACCATGTCCACGCATGGCATTATAGCCACCAACTCCGAAATTTTCTTCCATTCGCGAACAAGGATGACAATGTCCTGTCGTTTCTAAGACCACCGATTTTCCAATACTAAATTGATGGTCTTTTAATGCCAATAAGTTAATCCCCGACACCAGAATATTCCGCCGCGTCAATGCGACATCGACTTCTTTAATGCTCAAAAACTTCGCAACAGCTTCCAAGTGTTCCTGCTGGATTAAGGTCACTTGTCGCTTGCCACTTTTACCATGATATCGGTCGCCAATGAAGCCATCTTCAGGCGTCACTTTCGCAGACTCGACGATTTGCATGTCCGCTCGTTTAGCAAGGCGTAAGCCAATCCATTCTACTTTCCCGACTTGCGGAAGCGTATTTAGGAGTTGTTTCATGTTTGACATAAGGGAAATACTATAACAATAATAATTCAGTCACTTTTCTACAGGCTGAAAATAGCTGGGTGTATCTTCTTCTTTTTCTTTTTTATCTGGAATGTCATAAATGGCAGGGTCAGATTCAGTGCGTTCAACGGTTTCTTGCACTTTATCCATTGCCTCAACGGCTTCATCCCAAAATTGCTTGAAAGAAGGAGAAGCGACATCATAAACTTTCTTCATTTGCCCAGGAAACCGTTCTAAATAGGGATAAGTCATCGAACTCGCCGTTGTCTTTGGAGTCACCACATGTGCCTGTTCGCCAACCCATAGAAGGATACTATACATCAGCGTGAGAAGAGCAGCGAAGAGCATTCCACCCATGAATTTGTTGACAATATTGATATTGGCACTTTCCAGGATACCTTCCAGTCCGTTGGCAAGCATTCGAATAATCACCATTGTAAGAAAGAAAGCCAGTAGCGTTCCTGCAAAAAATAGCCAAGCGGAAGTATCGCCAAAAGCGGTTTCCAAGAAACGGGTAGCTGCGGGGCCAAATTTCATCGCTGCCATGATACCAAAGATCACGGAGAAGAAGGTAAAAACCGTTTTGATAATACCTCTCGAAAAACCGATGAAAAATCCCCAACCGGCTAAAATTAAAAATATAACATCTATCGCCATAATATAGTTTTCTCTTAAAGATTAATGCATGACTACTAATTGTTTTATTATTTAAACAATACGGTCAAGATTTTGTTAAACATGTGCAAAATAAGGCTTTGTAGGTGAATTTACTGGTTTTTAAGATGTTTTCCCTTAAAAATTCGACTATTACCCCCAAAAGACATATCTTTACTCCAATAGACTACTTACTACTTAGTAATTGTTTCGTTTCAGATTTTCCAAATGAGCACAACGCTTTTTAATTTAACACAAGAAATTAGCTTTAAAATTTAGAATAAAAAAAACTCTTTTATTCTTGGTCACACCCTTTTTCCGTCATTTTTTTACTAACTACTTTTAATTGTTACTTATGAAGTCTCTTATTAAATTTACGACCATTAGGATAATTGTTTTCACTTGTCTTTTTATTGTTGCAACTACTTTGCCCAGTTTTGGTCAGTATGCTAATTCACCTGAGATATTAAAACCTATTTTGCCAAAAGCCTATGGTTTGGCAGAATTTGAAGAAATTTCCGAAAAATATGCTCCTGACTATCAGCATTTATTAGACGTTTGTAACGGCGATATTGACGTAGCTTTTTCCAAATGGTTAAAAATGCTTTCTGATATGGAAGCAGAAGGTCAAAAGAACGGATTTAATTTAGGTGGTGTAAAAATGTGGATGCAAGTCTATTTTGATAAAGATGGAAGTATCGATAATATTGGTTTTTTCCTAAAACCCAATTCTAAAAATATTGATCAAGCAGAATTGAGTGTCTTTTTAGAAAAATTTGCCCGACAGTATAAGTTCCCGATTGATGCAGCTAGTAAGTTTTCACATTACACTGCAGTATCATTTCCTGTCTTTGCAGGCAACTAATTTTAGTTATTGGTTGCTTGTATGCACAAGGGTAAAAGCTATGCTTTTTTCAATTGATATAAAATATTTCATCAAATAGAAGAAGTTAGCAATAGGTCTAAATCTGTGTGATTAATGCCGAATCGCTTGCCCAAATACTCATTGGTCAAACAACCTTTGTATGTGTAAACGCCATTGCGCATTCCGTGATGGTTGAACAGCAAGGACCCAATTCCTCCTGTCGTTCCTGCTTTCAATAATAAAGGAGTCAAAATATTACTCACGGCAATCGACGCTGTCCGTGGTACTTTCGACGCAATATTTGGCACACAATAATGAATAACGCCGTGCTTGATAAATGTAGGATTGTGATGCGTCGTCACTTCTGAAGTCTCAAAACAGCCGCCTTGGTCAATACTGATGTCCACAATAACCGAACCTTCCTTCATCTTCATCACCATATCTTCTGATACGATTACTGGCGCGCGTCCTGTAGTTGAGTGAATTGCGCCAATCACTACTTCCGCTGTTAGTAACTCTTTTTGCAATTGTAAAGGATTCAGCGTAGAAGTGTTTAATTGTCGATGCAAGACCTGTTGAAGGCGCATCAATTTATAAACATTATTGTCAAAAACTCGGATTTCTGCACCTAAGCCAATTGCTACCCGCGCTGCAAACTCTGCAACTACACCCGCACCTAAAATTACCACTTTTGCCGGCGGTACACCAGAAATTCCACCTAATAAAACACCTCGTCCACCATTCTTTTTACTCAATAATTCCGCAGCAGTAATCAAAGCTGTATTCCCTGCAATCTCACTCATAATTCGCACAATAGGAAAAATGCCACTCTCATCTTTGATGTATTCCATCGCTAAGGCAATGACTCGTTTTTTCTTTAATTTGTTGATATACTCTTCCGAAATTAGCGGCAATTGCAAGGGCGAAATCAACATTTGGTCGCTGTGAAAATAATCTAATTCCTTCACAGTGGGTGGTGCTACTTTCAAAATCACACTTGCTTCATAGACCTCTTCTTTACTATACGCGATTTCTGCCCCAATTTCCGAAAATTTATGGTCACTATAATTCGATTTTTCACCTGCGCCCGTTTCGATAACTACCCGATGTCCATGCGCCACAAGGGTAGCTACGGAAGCAGGAACTAATGCTACTCGATTCTCCATTGACGTTTCTTCCTTCGGTATCCCAATAAATAATTTATTAGATTTTTGAGGCACTTGCAACGTCTCTGTCTGCGTCTGCCGCTGCCCTTCTGTCAGGGATTTTGGAATGGATATTTTAGAATAATCAGTCATTTATTTTCCAAATTTATGGACTTGTGAGGATGAAAATTTAAAGCAAAAGGTTACAAATGTAATATTTTTTGGATGAAAATCAGAAGGATTGAATTTTATTTACGGTCGTCAGACTTTTGAAATAATAAAATTAGAGCGTTGGTACCTTATTTTTACCAACTTCCTTAATCCCAATCTTCAAAAGGTGCAGTATTTTTCTTTTGCAAAATTTTCGACCATTCCTGTATTCGATTCAGGTCTTCAGGCGTATCAATGTCAAAAATACCTTCTGAAAAGGAAACGCATTCAATCTCAGAAAGATGCTGTCGAATGATTTTTCTGGCGCCGCCTTTTTCGCTTAAATTCAATAACTCTTTAAAAATAGATTGACTGAAAAACGCGGGAACTCCAGCATTCCCTGAATAACTTGACGCGACAATCGCTGCTTGAGTCTCCTCTTGTTTTTGAATAATTTGATGAATTAAATCTGCCGACACGAAAGGTTGGTCGCATAACAAAGTGACAATTCCAGTTGTTTCTGGATTTTGTTCTTGAATGGCTTTTAATCCTGTCGCAATAGAACTTCCCATACCTTTTGCCCAGTTCTCATTATCGACTATTGTTACGGGTAAGTGCGTTATTTTAGGCAAAATCAACGATTTGTTTCCACCTAAAACTACAAAAACAGAGCGCATTTTTACAAATAATGCTTGCTCAATGATATGACAAATCAAAGGCTTACCACCAAAGTTGACCAATTGCTTAGGCTGTCCCAAACGAGAAGAATTTCCTGCGGCTAAGATTAGAATAGAAATATCAGAAATAATCTCTTCTGGACGTTTAATATTCTCATTCTCAACCTTTTTTAGGTTTTCAATAATATCTGAATTCTCCAAAAGGCGTCCTTTTGAGGAAATCGAAAAAGGTATTTTATGTTGAAAATTTGAAGACATATTTTGTAGAAATTAGAGGTCTGACCGTAAAGTGATTTGACTTCTATTTGCTGCAAAACTAAGGAAACCTTCCATAAGTTTATAAAAAAAGCGACTTTAAAAATAACGCTCAATGGCTTCCATAAACGCATTACGGCGACTTGCAGAAACATTCATGTTGTTACCGTTCTCCATCACGACATAACCGCCTTTGCCGCGCACATATTTTTTCAACCAATTTAAATTGATGGTATGTGACCGATGGATTCGGATAAATTGGTGCATATTATTTAGCATTTCTTCGATAGCGGAGAGGGTTTTGCAAACCATGGTATGGCGCCCGTCTTGAAAATAAATAGTTGTGTAATTTCCTTCCGCGACCATAAATAGGATGTTTTCGATTTTCTCAAAACACAATCCATCGGCAGTCGGTAAGGCAATTTTTTGATGGGCAGGTGCAGCTCGTATAGCTCTTAATTCTGGATATAGGAGAGGCATCTTTGCCAATCCCACATCGGATTTTTTGACAATTTCCATTACGCATTGATATTTAGTGTAAAAAAATCGTTCCTTAATAAACCCCGTGATTTTCTAAAGGTATCCGATAGCCCTTGCGGGTATCGGATACCTTTCACGGAAATTTATCAGTGAACTAAAAAAATATTGAAAGCCTCGTTTTAAAATAACAAATTGGCACATCTGCTATTTTTTTGTAAAACAATGTTTTCAATAACCGTACAGCAATTATAATCATATTTAATTTTCTATCCAACTTAACTTATTTTAAATATCAGGTTTCAGACTCATATTTTTTGTCGATAAATTCCATGGATTTGTCGTATATTGCAGTTCTAAATACATTGGTAACGCTAGAAAATAATGCATTAAAATTGTATCTCATGCCTAAAACGCCCTCACATAAACTGTTTCGATTGGTCAAATCCTTGTCTGGAAGTGAAAAACGGTATTTTAAAATTTTTGTCAATCCGAAAGGAGATAAGGATAATAAATCAATTCGGCTATTTGATTCGATAAACAATCAAACTGTTTTTGACGAGGAAAGGCTAAAGAAAAAAATCTATGGCAAAGAGGTAATTGAAGGGCGAAAATACTCAGAACTTAAAGCCTATTTATACGACTTGATTTTAAAAGCACTGCAAGGTTACGATGAAAAAACGTCGGTAGATTATCGTTTGAAAGGGATGTTGATGAGTGTCCGTGCGTTGTTTAAAAGGTCGCATTTTGACGATTGTAAAGAGCTATTACAAAAGGCAAAAAAGCTGGCGAAAAAACATGAGCAATTCCACATCATTTTAGAAGTTTTAGTTTGGCAAAAAAAGATTGCTTATGCTCAATCTGATATGGAATACATTGGAAAAAATCTGGGAAAAATTTCAGCAGAGGAAAGTGAATTTCAAGCCAAAATTGAAAATCTCAACAGCTACCGAAATATCTTCTTAAAACTTCTGATGACCTTGCGGCAAAACGTGATTCGTCGTGAAAAAATGCTGAAAAAAATTCAGGGAATTATGAGTGCGCCTATTCTGGAAAATGAAAAAAATGCGCAATCTAATCTTGCAAAAATTTTATACAATCGCATCTACGCCTTTTATTTTTACACTATTTCTGACATTCAAAAATACTACTCGACGAATAAATATTTGCTGCAATTGATGGAGTCGTTGCCATATTATTTAACGGAGGATTTAACGGAGTATATTGCTGTAATTACCAATCTTTCTGTAAGCTGCGGTAACTTAGGGAAGTTTGATGAAATAGAAGAATACCTAATAAAACTGAGAAGTTTATCACCAAATACACACGAAGACCAAATTTATATTCATCGACAGTACTATGCTTTTAAATTGAAACTTTGTATTGTGAAAGGGGCGTTTGAAGAAGGAGTGCAAGAGATTGAATTGATTCCAAAAAACGTACAAGCTGGGGACAGGCACATTTTTGAAAAAGACAGCTTTTATTTTTCTTTTTTTTCTATATATTTCGGAAAAGGAGATTACAGCGAATCGTTATCGTACTTAAATGAATGGTTGAATATTCGAAAAACGGACGAGCGTCAAGATTTACAATCCTTGGCAAAAGTACTCAATTTAATTATTCATTATGAAATGAACAATCCGATGTTGATTGATTCTATTATTCGGTCAAATATCCGATACTTAAGTAAGCAAAAAGGTACTTATCAATTTGAAAAAATTATTATTTCCTTTTTCTCAAAACTTAATAAAATGCCTCTGACAAACAGAGAATTATCAGAGGCATTTCAGCAGCTAAAAGATGAACTATTAAATGACCTTCATGCTCCTGAAGAAAAAAGGTTATTAGGTATCTTTGATATTATTTCTTGGATTGAAAGTAAAATTACGAACCAATCGTTTGCAGGAATAATTAAAGAAAAGTATAGGCAAAGGAAAGCATCAACTACTTCTTCTTAAACTTCATAAATGATGCACTAATAGAAGGCATAGAAATCATCAAAGCATTATCTCGTGGGTCAATATCATCCCAAATAATAAATCCATTCGATCCCGTACCGCCACCAATACCATCAGAGGCATATCCGCCTTTCAAGTTTTTTGCTGCTTCTTTAGTAATTTGGAAATCTTTTAATTTTGTATTTTTCGTAGCCATAACATTAAAATTTAGTTTAGTAAAAATGATGAAAGCAATTTAAGATTATTTACTAAAGTAGAAAAACCATAAATTAGTAAAAGTCAGGTTTCTAAATGAAAAATTTTCTCTCAAAAAAGCCTTTCTACTTTTTAATTTAGTCGGTTGTCTTCCAAATTACTTTAACAATCGCTTTACTGCTTCCCATACTAAATAGGATTCATAGCCTTTTGAAATTACATAATCAGCGAGTTTTTTTCTTCGTTTCCAGATATTATTTTCTCGTAAAACTCGATTCTTCTTTTCTAAAAGGGCATCCAAGGTCTCCATATAATCTTCATCCGTGATTTCGTCCATGGCCTTTTTGAGGCAATAAGCAGAGATTTGGCGCATTTTCAATTCTCGCTGAATCCGAATGCGTCCCCATTTTTTTAATCGAAATTTTCCACCTGCATAAGCCGTCGCAAAACGTTGTTCATCCAGAAATTTTTCCTCAATCAGCTTGACGATAATATTTTCTAAGTCGTCGCCATACATCCCAATCTCAAATAGCTTTGACCGCACTTCCTTGTGGCAGCGGTCTTGATAAGCGCAATACTTTTGCATTCTATCCAAAGCAGCATCGTAGCTGATGTATTTTTTTTGCTTGAATTCCAATGTTTTAAAATAAATTTAATGTTCGATTAAATCGGCAATTTACACAAATAATCAACAAAATGATTTAAAAATAATTAAAAATACAACTTTTAGTGAGACGCGTTTTACTTCTCCTTGAACGAATACTCTTTTAAAACGTACGAATAATAGTTTTTTTTCGAAAAAATGCTAAAAAAGCCTGTCTTTTGGGCTTTTAAGAAAACAACTTTGTCCAAGTTCAAATAATTGCTGCAAGTGTTTTATCTTTACCATCCTTTTTGAGAAAATTTTCAAGACCGTAGATGAAGGATAACACAGCAAGCGAATGGCGGCAATGAACAAACATACTCGAGATAAAAACGTACTTCTATGTCCGAATTGAATCATGAACCAATACCCACCGAAATTAGGAAACAACGTATGCCAACGCATAAAAAAGTTCTTAAAATCTTGTGGATACTGCTTGCCTTGGGTGTGTTGAGTATTCCTCTTCTTTTCTTTGGATTGACTTTTACTGACTTACCTGATACCAAAGAATTAGAAAATCCAAAAAATGAATGGGCTTCTGAAGCTTTCGCTGCTAATGGTGAAGTGATGGGACGGTATTTTACCGAAAATCGCGTGCCTGTTACTTTCGGCGAATTGAATCCTTATGTGGAGAAAGCACTGGTTGCCACGGAAGATGAACGGTTTTATAAACACTCAGGAATTGATTTTTATGCACTTGGTCGTTCAGGAGTGAAAACACTAATTTTGGGAGATAAAAGTGCAGGTGGGGCAAGTACGATTACCCAACAATTGGCAAAATTATTATTTACGGATAAGCGAGCGGAAAGTATTCAAGAGCGGCTTTTTCAAAAATTAAAAGAATGGATTATTGCAGTTCGTTTGGAACGAAAATACACCAAGCAAGAGATTATGACTATGTACTTAAACAAGTTTGATTTCTTGTATGATAGTCATGGTATTATCGCGGCTTCGGAGACTTATTTTGGAAAACCACAAGATTCTTTGAAAATAGAGGAAGCGGCAATGCTCGTTGGAATGTTGAAGAACCCTGCATTATTTAATCCAAAAAGGCGACCAGATAAAGTGAAGCTACGCCGAGAAGTTGTGATGAGTCAAATGGTTAAAAATGGAGTTTTGTCTCAGGCGGAATACGATTCTTTGCGTCAGTTGCCGTTGGATATTTCTAATTTTAAAAGAAAAACGCATACTTCAGGCTTGGCGCAATATTTTAGGATGCACTTGCGCGAATATTTGAAAGATGTGCTGAATGGCGATGAATCGGAGAAAAAGCCAGATGGTACAAGCTACGATGTTTATCGAGATGGATTGAAAATTTATACGACGATTGACCCGGAAATGCAGAAGTTGGCGGAAGAAGCGATGTTTGAACATATGAGCAAATTGCAGCCAAAATTCAATAAATACTGGACAAGTCGGAGCAAAAATCCGTGGACATATCGCGATGATGAAACGAGCGACCAAGAGATGGAAGCCCGCGCCCGAAAATTGGAATGGCTGATTCGTCATTCTGAACGTTACATAACTTTGCGAGGTGAATATTTGGATACAAAGAATTTGAAAGTTTTGCAAGACGACATTAGTAACTTGAAGATGCGGGATATCGACATTACCCGAATGTTGGACGAAGAAGATAAAAAAGGGTCGTTAACGAGTTTGATTTTCAGAGGTATTATCACTAAAAAAATGGCCGCAGCTTACCGCAAAGTCATGAAAACCGAGGAATGGAAAACGGTGAAAAAAGAATGGAAAAAGCTACAGTCCATTGTCACCAAAGAATTTGACAAGCCTGTAAAAATGAGGGTATTTGCTTATAATAAAAAAATGGAAACGGACACCACGATGACGCCCTTGGACTCCTTAAAATATCATCATAATTTCTTGCAGATTGGCTCCATGTCCGTTGATCCACGCACGGGTTATGTTAAAACTTGGGTGGGTGGTATCAATAATAAGTACTTCGCTTACGACCACGTAACGTCTAATCGACAGGTAGGTTCGACTTTCAAACCGTTCATTTATGCCACTGCGATTGGGCAAATGGGCATGTCACCATGTTATGAAATACAGGATTTGCCGCAGACAATTATGCCGGGTGATGGAGAGTTTTATTTGAAAAAAGAGTGGACGCCAGACAATGCTAGCGGTAAATTTACGGCAGAAATTATGACCTTGAAAACTGCCTTGAAAAAATCTGTCAATACGGCGTCTGTCTTTTTAATGAAACAATTGCACAGCACCCGTCCTGTTCGTGATTTGGTTAAAAAAATGGGGATTGATGCGGATGCGCAATATCCAAACGGTCAAAAACGAGTACCAGAAGTGCCGTCGATTTGTTTGGGCGCATGTGATTTGCAGGTGATGGAAATGACGGGTGCCTACACGGCTTTTGCTAACAATGGTATGTACATTGAACCGATTTTTATCACTCGAATTGAAGATAAAAATGGTCGCTTAATTTTTTCTCCCAATCAAGATGAATTGCAAGCGCTCGAACCAGAACCGAATTTTGTGATGGTTGAAATGTTGAAATATGTCGCACAAAATGTTCCAGTAAAAAGTCAAGTTGGTGGAAAAACGGGAACGACCAATGATTATAAAGACGGGTGGTTTATGGGTTTTACCCCTAATTTAGTCGTTGGAACTTGGGTTGGTGGTGAAGATAAGTGGATTCGCTTTTTGGATATTGGAAATGGGTCAGGCGCACGTTTGGCGAGACCTTATTTTACCAGATTCATGCAAAAGATTGAAGCCAGTGATAAAGTGGATTATGATATCAAAGCAACTTTTTCTCGACCAAAATACGTCAATATTGAACTTGATTGTGGTGAGTACAAAGACCCGAATGCAGAGGAAGGCGAAGAAACGGAACCAGAAGATGAGTTTTATGAAGATGCCTTTGGTGAGTCCGATTTCATGGAAGCACCAACGCCCACTGAGATGCCAACTGAAGCATCCGCTGAACCTGCTGCGACTTTGGCAAGTGATACGCTTACACCTAAAAAACAAGAAGGTCGATAGAATTAAACACTATTGTTTTATTGTTAAATGGCTTCATTGTTTTCGAAATAGTGAAGCCATTTGATAATATAGCAACGAAACAATGCAACATGCTATACATCATTCCCACACCTATTGGAAACTTAGAAGACATTACTTTGCGAGCTTTACGCTTGCTAAAAGAAGTCGATTTAGTGCTCGCCGAAGACACACGGATGACTCGAAGATTGTTTACTCATTTTGAAATTTCGACGCATTTACAATCGTATCATGCTCATAATGAACATCGTGCGGTCGAGTCAATTATTGGGAAATTGCAATCGGGAATGACCTTGGCTTTGGTCTCAGATGCAGGTACTCCGGGTATTTCTGATCCGGGTTTTTTGCTCGTTCGAGAATGTGTAAAACACGAAATTAAAGTGGAATGCCTACCGGGTGCAACGGCATTTGTACCTGCTCTCGTTGCATCGGGATTGCCTTGTGATAAATTTCATTTTGAAGGGTTTTTACCTCATAAAAAAGGACGACAGACCCGATTACTTTATTTAAAAGAATTGCCTTACACCTTTGTTTTATACGAATCTCCGAACCGTTTGGTAAAATGTTTGACCCAATTGGCAGAGCATTGTGGTGAAGATAGAATGGCTTGTGTTTGTCGAGAATTGTCGAAAATGCACGAGGAAGTTGTGACAAAATCCGTGACTGATTTGATTGCTCATTTTAGCGGAGAGAAGAAGGTGAGAGGGGAAATTGTGATTGTGGTGGCGGGAGCGTGACTTATTAGTCGAAAAGTGTATTAATGGTTAATTAATCTTGTCCTAAAAAGCGATGAAGGGCTAAATGTACCATTTCAAGCATACATTTAGTCAGCTATAAAATTAAAGTCGGCTAAAAGTGGTTTTAAAACTTACTTTTAGCCGACTTTGTCATTTTACATGAAATTTTCTAAGCCCGCGCTGACCGATAAACCTCTTCAATCATCACTAGATCTCGCTTCGCCAATGCCAAATTAAAATCAGGCTCTTCCCCATTTCTTAAAGCTTTGAAAAAATCTTGAAACATTCCTTTCGAGCCACCAATATCGGAGAAACCAGGCAAGATAAATTTCCATTTTCGACCTCGTACAAAAATAAAAATGCCGTTCGATTCAAACGAAATTGAGCCTTTCGTTCCATACAATTTCGATAAGCGCAAACCTTTAAATAGCGCATTGACTTCCCAAGAATAGAGTAGTGTCCCAATCGCACCTTCCTTATATTTCGCCACGATTTGCATACTTCTATCCATCTCCAACACTTCGCCCGGCTGAAAACCTGAAACTGAATCAACTTCCAATCCCATATTAGAAATAAAATTTATCCAATGAATCCCTCCTTCAAATAAAGAACCGCCCCCAGACTGTGTTTTTTCATCGCGCCAATCACCTGTGGTTTGTTTTTTGGTTGCATTGAAATACAAAAATTTGAGGTCGCCAATCACGTCGGACGCAATTAGCTTTCGGAGTCGCTGCAAGTTGGGTTTGTAAAAATAATTCTCTGCAATCATCACTTGCGTCTGCGTTTCCTTTTGTAAATTAGTGATAATATCAAAATCAGTCGAATTGAAAAAAGGTGGTTTTTCCACAATAACGTGTTTACCTGCCCGCATCGCTTGTAAAGTCAATTCCAAATGACTATCCGGTGGCGTCGCCACAAAAATGGTATTAATTTCTGGTGAATTTATCGCATCCTCATACGAACCAAAATGTCCCGCGCCTTTGAATTTTTGCTGATATTCCACCGCTTTTTCTGCCGAACGGCTCGCATAAAATCGGCGTACATTTTTAAACTTCTTCAACGTTTTGCTATGATTTTTCGTAGCAAAACCACAGCCTAAAAAAGCTATATTAATAGATGTGTTGTCAGCGATATTTTTGAAAGTCATTGTTGTAAATTTTTCGCAAAGGTAACACGGATTTTTAATCAGCCAAGTTAAAAGAAGAGGGATTGATTTTTTACTTGCAATTGCTGCGCGATATTTTTATCTTTCGTAATCGCTTTTTTTGAACGACATAAAGCAAAAAGAATCCAATCAGCAAAAGCGGATAAAACAGACAAAAAAGCACAAAATTTATCTCGTAATAAGACAAATTAAAAATATTGGCAAGATTGATAATAAAATCTGTGCAATAGACATAAACGATTGTTCCAAATTCTATAAATCTATCCATTTTCTTTTTTTATCGCACGAATTTTAAACTGTATGCTAATTGATTTGCCTATCAAAAAGACAATCAAGATAGGAATCAAAACGACTAAAAATATAATATTTGCTAAAACGTAATGTCCCGTTGATTTCAAAGAATGAATGACGCCAAAATAGATAGGGTCCGTATATTCAAAATTTTTTGCCCGCATTTTGACATGATGCTTTTTGCAAAAATTAGTGTCGTTGTGACAGTTCCAAGTACATTTTTCTTTATCCGCTTTTGCCGAATTTAGCGCAGTGACTCCTTTTTGCTGAAACCGGTTTTTATTGATTTTCAACCTGACGAATTCGTTAGACATTACCATTAATAAAAACGGTAAAGTGAGTATTACCAAATAAAGAATCCACTTTTTCATTGTTTAAAATTGAAGTCTTTTGCTTTTGAGTGCTACGCCGTAAAAGTAGGCGTTACTTTCAAAGTAATTCTTACTTTAGATTCTTTAACTCGTTCATTACTTCAAAACCGAAAAGAAAAACGTCGTCCCTTTTCCTTCCTCCGATTCCATCCACAATCTACCGCCCAATCGCTGCACAATTTTCATACAAATCGCTAAACCAATCCCCGTACCTTCATACGCATACCTTTGGTGCAGTCGCTGAAAAATTTCAAAAACACGGTCTTTATTATGGTCTGCAATGCCAATACCGTTGTCTTGAATACTAATGATGTGCTCGGTTTCTGTCTCTGTGGCACTTACTTGAATTTCAGACTGCACATCAGGTCGTCTAAATTTAATTGCATTTCCCAATAAATTTTGAAAGAGCTGAATCATCAATGTCCGTCGACCTTTCACTTTCGGTAGGTCGTCCATTTTTATAATCGCGTCGTTTTCCTCAATGCGTACTTTTAAATTATATTGACCAATTCGACCGATTTCATTCAAGTCAATATCCTCTAATTCTTCATCTGACTTTCCAACGGTTGCATATTTTAACAAGGCATCCAACAGCGCATTCATTCGCACCACGCCATCTGTCACGTATTTAAAATAGAGCTGCTGTTTTTCATCCAGTTGCTCACCAATTAAGCGGTCAATAATCTGCGTATAGCTACCAATCATTCGCAATGGTTCTTTCAAATCATGGCTCGCGACGTAAGCAAATTGCCGTAATTCTTCATTCGCTTGAATCAATTCCTGGTTTTGTCTCGCAATTTGGTCAGACTTGTCCAATAGTAGCGACTGATACTCATTTTCTTTCGTCAGTTGCTCAATTTCGCTCTGCTTTTCGCGAATGGCATGACGAATTTCTAAGTCCAAAAATTGCCGATTCCGTCGGACTTTGGCAAATTCTTCCTGTATTTTAGAATAAATAATCTGATAACTCAAAGCCTCTTCAAATTTCCCTAATTCTTTGTAGAATTTCGCCAACATTTTATAGCCTCGAATCTCCGTCGCGTCATCTTTCATTATCTTCGCTGCCTCAATTCCTTCTTCCGTGATTGTCACCGCTTTTTGTAAATTATCCTGTTTTGCTTCGATATTAGCAAGATTCAAAAGGTTGATTTGTTGCCCATTGATATTGCCCAATTCGTCGATTAATTCCTGTGCTTTTTGCGCATAATTTATCGCTCGTTCTAAATGTCCACTCTGCAAATCCGTGCGACTCAACTGCGCCAAAGTATGCGCCAATAGGTCTCGAAAGTTATATTTCAAAGCCAATTTAAACGCCTTCTCAAAATAATCGCGCGCGACATCTGCCTGTTCGGTGGTATAGTGAATGTTCCCCAAATTATTATAAATCACCACCTGATTTTTATCATCTAAAATATCTTCATAATCTTCCAAAACTTCCTGATACCGCTTAATCGCTTCTTCATAATTAAATAAATGCGCGTAAATTGTCCCGATATTTACCAAAATCTGGGCGATTTGCTTCCGAAATCCGATTTTCTCACTCTTATTTAATGCTTCCAAAAAATACTGCATACCAATTTTATAATTGGATTTGACACTACAAACGACCGCGATATTTTTCAGACCCATCACTTCTTTTTCCAAATTTCCCGTCCGCTGACTTAATTTTACTAAAGTCTGACTCAGTTCCAAAGCCTGCGAATATTCTTTCCGCCAAATCTGCACTTCTGATAGCTGCTGATAGATTTCTACTAACAAGTTTTCATCCTCCGCCTGTCCACTACTTTCCAAGAAAGTCAATCCATCCTGGGCAAATTCATAAGCTTTTTCATAATCCTTTTTCAAAATCGCATTCTGACTCAACCCTGCCAAAGCCCGCACGATTCCTCCTGAATTACTTGCTTTTTGACTTTCTTTAAAGGCATTATTTAAATAGACTTCTGATTTTTCAAAATCTAATAAATTTTGATAAACTTCTCCAAAAGTCAAGGCAATTTCTATCTTTAAAGTCGCTTTATGTTTCGACTCTTCTTCTTTCAAATCTTCTAAATAAGTCAACGATTTTTGATAAAAAGAAGCATCGTTCTGGTATTTTCCATTGGTGCTGTAAATGCGGGCTAGTAACAACTTTGCAGCATCTAAATCTTGTTTTTTGGCAGCACCTTGCGCTCCAAAGTCCAGCGCAATTTGCACGGTATTCATCGCTTTCTTCAGTTTTCGACTGCGATAATGCGCCTTCGATTCTTCCAACAAATTTTGTATTTGAGTCGTCTTCATTTTTCGTTGAGGTTGGTCGTTTTGTACCAATAGTTTAGTAACAGGCAGAGATGTAGTCATTGTTCAAAGTTTTTGAAAAGCAGTTTTTTTTTAAATCAAAAATCGACACAAAAGGAGGGATAAATCGTCTTTGATATAGAAATATTTCGGCGGAATTCAAATAGGATGTTATAGGATTTATAATTGTCCAAAGAGTCTGCCATCCTTTCGAAAATAAACTTAAAATGAGTACTTTTACTGATTGGTTTTCATGTAATTACGGGAAAGTACGTAGTAAAAATAGTGAAATATTTCACATAGAATAGCCCCGAAGAATATTCGAGGCTATTTTATGTACCATTTTAATGAATTTTTTAAAAAGGAATATCTTCATCATTCATCTTGCTCGGTCGCGTGATAATCGTTGCGCCCGCATCTTGGGCAGGCGAGAAGGTATCTTTGGGCAAATCATCAAAATTCGGATCGCCTAAATCTTGAAACCGTGCAAATTCATCAACAAATCGCAACTTCACCGTTTCCGTCGCACCGTGACGGTTTTTGGCGACGATAAACTCTGCGACTCCTTTCAATGAATTTCCTTCTTCATCTTCCAAAATCTGGTAATATTCTGGTCGATAAATGAACGCTACCATATCTGCATCCTGCTCTATCGCTCCTGATTCCCGAAGGTCAGATAACTGTGGTCGCTTTGTACCACCCCGCGTCTCTACTGCCCGACTCAACTGCGATAAGGCAATCACTGGCACACTCAATTCTTTCGCCATTCCTTTCAATGCTCGCGAAATTGCTGAAATTTCCTGCTCTCGATTACCACTTTTATTATCCGTACCGCCACTCATCAATTGCAAATAATCAATAATAACCATCTGAATATCGTGTTGCATTTTCAAACGACGACATTTAGCACGCAATTCAAAAATATTGATACCAGGTGTATCATCAATAAAAATTGGAACCTCACTCATCTTCTCAATCGCACTTTGCAATTGTTGCCATTCGTACTCTTCGAGCTTGCCATTCCGCATTTTGTGTCCAGAGATTTCCGCTTCCATCGAAATCAAACGTTGTACCAATTGCACATTTGACATCTCCAGCGAAAATACTGCTACGGGCTTTTGGTGGTCCATTGCCGCATTCTTCGCCAATGCCAATACCATAGAGGTCTTACCCATACCCGGACGTGCCGCTAGGATAATCATATCCGATGGCTGCCAGCCCGAAGTCAAGCGGTCAAGGTCGACAAATCCGGTAGGTACTCCGGTCAATCCATCTTTTTTATTTTTTAACTCTTCGAGCATTTTCAAGGTCTTACTCGCGAGAGACCCCATACTTTCGTAGTTCTTACTCAGGTTGTTTTGTGTAATGTCAAACAACCCTTTTTCTGCGCTATCCAACAATGCAAAAACATCTGTCGTGTCTTCGTAAGCATCTTTGATAATGTTATTCGACACTCTAATCAATTCACGCTGAATGTGCTTTTGCGACACAATGCGAGCGTGATACTCTATATTTGCAGTCGACGCGACGCGATTGGTTAGCTCTACTAAATAGTAAGAACCACCCGCCAATTCCAGTTCGCCTGCTTTTTTCAATTCTTCATTTACGGTCAACAAATCAATTGGATGCGATTTTTCAAATAAGCGTAAAACTGCTTTATAAATTGCCTTATGCCCATCTGAATAAAAACTTTCAGACTGCAAAATATCCATCACCACTGGCAACGCATCCTTGTCTAACATTAATGCCCCCAACACCGCTTCTTCTAAGGGAACGGCCTGTGGCTGCACCTTTCCGAACGTGTATTCAGCTAGTTCGCCTCCTCGGGTGCGCTTATCTTTTGCCCCACCAGATAGCTTTTTAAAATGCTCCCGATTTTTTTCTTTAAAGTCATTTCCGTTTTCCATCATGTCCCAATTTCAGATTTTGTCACACAAGCATTTTTGTACAAAAGAGTGCTCAAGTGTGACCATTTGTAGAGTAGATTTGCTACTGAATGTTCTGTTAAAACGGAAAAAATAGGTAAGTTAATAATTAAGACTGAATTGCTATTTTGTTAAATTGTTTTATTAAAAACAATAGCTACTGAAAGCCAACAAATTGCAAAGGCACCAACTATAGTATAGTGTAAAACGTATTAGCTAAAAATAAAAAACCGCAGAATTGTATAAAAATGAAAATTGTGTATGTGTAGTTTGGCGGTCAGCCCACGTTTTACTTGTATGCTCTAAAATCGTCCTATTTTAAACGTTTTAAGAAGACAAATCTAAGAGTATTTTTTGATAAAACCACATTTTTTAGCATCAAGGTTTTAGACAAAATGTGGATAACCTTAAAACAAATGTGAATAACTTTTAATTTATGTGGAATATTATTGTCTATTTAACAACTTTTTTTAATTTTAAAACTCATTTTAAATTGACTTTTGAGCCAATAATATGACTATCAATTTTTTATGAATCTAAAGACCTACTAAGAAAATAAGTATTTTCAGAGAAAAGGAAAGATTAGAAATAAACCTTAATTGTTGGTAAAATCTATTTCAAATCTTAATTCTTCGCATTTATAAAATTTTGGAAAAAACACTTAAAAAAAAGTGCTTCCTAGACAACAATGCAAAATTTTATAATATCTTGCGCCCAAAAGTTGACTGTAGGACAACATATGATTTGTTGCTTTCCTATATTTCTGAACAAATAATATCTATTTAGCTCTATGAGCCTGGCGCGAAAAATTGACCATACCATACTGAAAGCAGACTGTACTCCCGAAGACATTGTGCAGCTTTGTCACGAAGCACTCGAATATGAGTTCGCTGCTGTTTGTGTCCCTCCTTATTACATCAAACAAGCTGTAAACATCTTGGAGGATAGTATGGTTTCCGTAGCTACGGTAATCGGTTTTCCGATGGGCTATTCCAATACTCCTTCAAAAGTAGAAGAAATCAAGCGCGCTATCGACGAAGGTATTGATGAAGTGGATGTGGTTATTAATATAGCGGCGGTTAAAGATGGCAACTGGAATTTCGTCAAAAACGATGTTGATAGTACGACTCGCGCAGCGCATTTGAAAGGAAAAGTGGTCAAGATTATTTTAGAAACAGATTTGCTAACTACCGAAGAAATTGAAAAAATCTGCGAAATCTGTTCCGCAGTTGGCGTTAATTACGTCAAAAATTCTACAGGTTTTAATGGTGGCGCAACGGTCGAAATTATATCGACGCTTCGTAATCTCCTTCACGAAG
>JBLHWU010000037.1:0-35343 GCA_047629355.1 Saprospiraceae bacterium
AAGAATTCAAAAAATCGTTGCATAGCCTTCGTTACGGAACTATTTTTTGTGTTTTTTAGAAGGGAAAAGGACAAGCATAATGGCCCAAGTTATTGAATCGTTTTTACTTATACTGTATTCTGAAAATAAAGCATTATCTTTGCTTAATAGACTTTATGAATGAGTAGCTTTTTTAGAATTGCAAATAATCGATAATCAGTAGTTTGCGAATTATCCAGAGTCGCCATTCATAAAGTCTAATACATACATCAAAGAAAATAATTTTATGGCAAAATTAAAATCAGAAGGCAAGTGCGTTTATTGCAATAAAATATATGCACTTGTTGGAATATCCCGACATTTAGCAACCCATTTGAAAGCACTTGAAAAAGAAAAATCAAGCACGAAAAAAGCCTATCATTTGAAAATGACAGCGGCTGAAATGTTCCTGCATGTATTGGTCGATGGCGCAAAACCCTTGAATGTTTTAGATGGGTTTTTAAGGGCGATTTGGTTAGAATGTTGTGGTCACATGAGTTCATTTGAAGTAAAGGGCAAGCGGTACGATAATGATTGGGATGCTGGAGACATTGGCGAAAAAAAATCAAGTGCGATGTCCAAAATCTTTCAAAAAGATATGGTATTGGATTATCAATACGATTTTGGTTCGACTACTCAGTTCTCTATCAAAGTAATGGGCGAATACGAAATTGGGGTAAAAGGAGGCATTGAATTGTTGTCCCGAAATGAGCCTTTGGAGATAAAATGTCATACTTGTAATACTAAATTAGCTAGCGTTATTTGCAGTGTTTGCTTCTATGATGAAGCGATGTTTTGTAAATCCTGTGCCAAAAAGCATGCAAAAGCTTGTGAGGACTTTGCGGATTATGCGGAGATGGCGGTGGTGAATTCGCCGCGCATGGGTGTTTGTGGGTATGATGGTGGGCAGATTGATTTGGGAAGGGATGGGGTTTTTAAAAAGTAAATAAATGAACCAATGAATAAAACGATTACAACTTCTGCGCCTTCCATTAAAGCTACTTTTGCTGAAAGTACAGACTTACAGAAAGATTTAGAAAAGTTGATTGAATCGAATACTTTGTCAAAAGAGGAATTGACGCTTTTGGAGGAGAAAATGGATGGGTTGATTGATGCGTTGGAGGAGGTGAAAGTGTCGATTAATCGGTGATGATAGTAGATTGTTAAGCAAACGGCGAGGACGCCGCAACCGAGGAGCGTTGAGCAGCCATAGGCTGTCACGAGCGGGGCATTTTTAAAATTTTTCGGGTACTCGAAACCCCATATTGGTCAATTTTTAAATAATAAACGCCTAATTCTAACTCTGAAAAATCCAATTGCTTTTGTTGTGGTAAAATGCCCGAATTAATGATTTTTCCGTTGGTATTAAAAAGAGTAAGATAAAGGTTATAATCTTTATGAAAGACTTGAAGATTATTTGTTACAGGGTTTGGAAAAATCTGCAGTTCAACGGGAGAAAAATTGTTTGTTACGGTAAAGGAATCAGCCATCA
This sequence comes from Saprospiraceae bacterium, assembly GCA_047629355.1. Taxonomy (GTDB): domain Bacteria; phylum Bacteroidota; class Bacteroidia; order Chitinophagales; family Saprospiraceae; genus CAYUNA01. Next base: position 1,511 of record JBLHWU010000037.1, read on the forward strand.
GTATATCTTCTTCCGTTTCACATTCAGTTGCATTTAGAGAAATAAAAATAGAATTGCTAACCGCATCAGGTGTTGATAATAACTCTTGGATTGCACAACAATCGTGTAAAGTAGAGTTGTTCTGCATTGAAAAACCACCAAAAACGGTATCAATAGAGACTGTTCAATGAACTGTGTCAAAGCCATCTAAACTGGTTAATCATGAACAGTCCACCCATTTCTTCTAACCCACTAAAACCTTCTACACTAATTAAGGCATGATTAGCTCTCATTTCTAATTCACCAAAAATGATTTTAATATTTTCAAGACCATCTATATTTATCAAATCAACATTGTCATTAATAACCAATTTTCCATTGACAAAAGTTAGATTATTTAGCCCCTCTAAAGTTAACAAACCGTAATTTTGTTTGATTTCAATCCTTTCTCCAACGAAAAATAAGCCACTCAATCCATTTAAATTCTCTAGCTCAGAATGGTTAGTTATTTTTAGATTTTCTCCAATATTAGGTCAATTGATTTAATCCTTCTAAACTTAATAAAGAATTATTATATCTGATGTCTAAATATCCTCCAACTGAATTGAGGTTATTCAAACCATTTAAATTAGCAATACTATTTTGACCTGTTATGATGAGATTGCCTCCAATTGATGTTAAACCCGAAAGGTTAGATAAATTAATAATGGGGTCTGCTATTGGTGAATTGCCTATTGTTAAGTCACCTTTGATGATTGTAGTAGATGTGTCAAACGCATTAATGGCAGATTGAGAATTTAGAATAATATCTTGCGAAAAACAATAACAAAAAGAGAATAGAGAAACAATGAGGGTTAGTGATTTTTTGTAATGCTGTATCATCAATATGTTGTTTTTGTAGCGCGTGAATAAAATTATGCTTTAAAATAGTATTTTGCATGGATAATTCAAATATTGATTCAAATTTTGACAAAACGTTGAGTTTCGAAATCAAACGTTTATCGACTGAATCGTTATTTTAGTAATATGCCAAAATTTGGCAGTTTCAAATAGGAGTTATGAGGCAATATTCTAAAACATTTTCAATAAATTTAATTACATAAAATCCTGTATAAAAGCATTTTAAAATATCAATTTCTTATCAATCAACACATCAAATTCACCCAATAAAATCCCCTAAAATCTACATATTTCCCCTTTTTTTACTATCTTTGCACGCATTTTAAACGTAGGGTACTCAGGACGATTTTTAGCAATAAAGTATCTTGCCCTAATCCATTGATTATCAGTGGAAAAATTATAGATTTTTACCTGTTTTTAGATGGATAAAACTCTAATCAAAAAAATATACTACATAGATGGCTTTAGGACAACGAATAATCCCCATTAATATTGAGGATGAAATGAAATCTGCGTACATTGATTACTCAATGTCCGTGATCGTCTCCAGAGCATTGCCAGATGTGCGGGACGGGCTCAAACCCGTGCACCGGCGCGTTTTGTACGGCATGCATCAACTGGGGTTGACTCATAACAAATCCCCCAAGAAATCTGCTCGTATCGTCGGGGAGGTTTTGGGTAAATATCACCCACACGGTGACACCTCCGTATACGATGCGATGGTGCGGATGGCACAGGATTGGTCGCTCCGATACCCACTGGTCAACGGTCAGGGTAACTTCGGTTCGATGGATGGGGATAGCCCGGCTGCTATGCGTTATACAGAGGCGCGGTTGCAACGAATTTCGGATGAATTATTGGCAGACATCAATAAAGATACCGTCAATTTTGCATTCAACTTTGATGATACGCTGAAAGAACCAACTGTTTTACCTTCCAAAATTCCAACTTTGCTCCTCAACGGGGCGTCTGGTATCGCGGTAGGTATGGCGACGAATATGTTGCCGAATAACTTGACGGAAGTCGTGAGCGGAATTGCTGCCTTGGTGGACAATGCTGACTTGACGGTAGAGGATTTGATGGAATATGTGAAAGCTCCAGATTTTCCAACGGGTGGTACGATTTACGGAATGAATGGTGTGCGCGAGGCTTATAAAACAGGCCGTGGTAGAGTAGTGGTTCGTGGTAAAGCACGGATTGAAACGTCCAGCTCTGGTAAAGAAACGATTATCATTTCGGAGATTCCTTATCAAGTGAATAAGGCGACGATGATTATCAAAATGGCTGATTTAGTCAATGAGAAACGCGTAGAAGGTATTTCTGCCGTGCGGGATGAATCGGATAGAAATGGCTTGCGCGTGGTCATTGAAGTGAAGCGGGATGCGATGGCGAATGTAGTGTTGAGTAAGTTATACAAATACACGCCGCTACAATCTTCTTATGGTGTCAACAACATTGCGTTGGTGAACGGTCGTCCTGTCGTTTTGAACTTGAAAGACATGATGCGGGAGTTTATCAAATTCCGTATTGAAGTCATTCAACGACGTACCGCCTATGACTTGAAAAAGGCATTGGAACGCGCGCATTTGTTGATTGGTTTGTTGATTGCTTTGGATTATATCGACGCAGTAATTGCGTTAATTCGAGCATCTAAAACGCCAGACGAAGCGAAACAAGCTTTGATGCGTGGTGATTTTATTGATGATAAAAAGAAATTTGCTGATAAGTTTTCTAAGCTTATCGAGATGAATTTGCACGACGATGTGGAGTTGCCAGAGGGTAATGCATTGTCAGATATTCAGGCGAAAGCGATTTTGGAGATGCGTCTACAAAAATTGACGGGTTTGGAACGAGATAAAGTGCAAGCGGAATACGATGAATTGCAAGTGACCGTTGAAGATTTGCGGGATATCTTGGCGCGAGAAGAACGACAGCGAAGTATTATTAAGGATGAATTAGCGGACATTCAAGAGCGATATGGTGATGAGCGTCGTACCGATATTAGTTTCTCAGAAGGAGAAATTAGCATCGAAGATATGATTGCGGATGAAGAGGTAGTCATTACGATTTCTTCTTTGGGGTATATCAAACGAACGCCTTCGAGTGAATTCAAAACACAAGGTCGTGGTGGTCGTGGCTCGCGAGGTGCGAAGACCCGGGATGCCGATTTTGTCGAACATATGTTTGTCGCGACAAATCACAATTACCTGCTGTTTTTTACCGAAAAAGGGAAGTGTCATTGGCTGCGCGTTTATCAAATTCCATCAGCAACGAAGACTTCAAGCGGTCGGGTGATTCAGAATATTTTGAATTTAGAAAAAGACGATAAAGTCAAAGCCTATATCAAAATTGAGGATTTGACGGATGAAGAATTTATTAACAACAACTACATCTTATTCTGTACTAAAAAAGGACAGATTAAGAAGACGTTGGTGAAAGATTATTCACGTCCACGTAGCGGCGGTATCAATGGAATCACGATTAAAGATGGTGATACTTTATTGGAAGCGAAGTTGACAAATGGAGCGAGCGAGATTTTCATGGCGACGCGCGATGGTAATTCTATCCGTTTCAATGAAACCAAAGTTCGCCAAATGGGTCGAACGGCTTCGGGTGTGCGTGGTGTACGTTTGCAAAGTGACACGGATGCGGTAGTTGGAATGGTGTCGATTGATCCGAATGATACGGATGTTACGATTTTGGTATTGTCTGAAAAAGGAATGGGTAAACGTTCTGAATTTGAAGAATATCGCTTAACGAACCGTGGTGGAAAAGGGGTGCGGACCATGAAAGTTTCTGAGAAAACGGGCGCTTTGTTCGCTATCAAAGGTGTGCGCGAAGACGAAGATTTGATTATCACGACCAAGTCTGGTATCATGATTCGGATTGCGATTGAGTCGATGCGAGTGATGGGACGTGCAACGCAGGGTGTTCGCGTGATTCGGATTGATAACAAGGACTCGATTGGTGATATTGCAGTGATTCCACATGAAGATGAGGAGGAAATTGAAGTGACGGTGGATGAGAACGGTAATCCAATTGAGCCAATTGCAACGGACGAAGATGCGACGAACGAATCTAACGACCACGAAGATGCAATTATTGAAGAAGATAATAGTAGCGAAGAAGAATAGGCTTTTGCATTAGGCAATTACAATTAATGAATTGGACGTTTTAGGCTAGCCATTTTTCATTCTAAGAGATTTTAAAAAATTAAGCATAGTTGGCATTATGGTCCATTTTTAGGATTTCTTAGAATGGAAAAGGGCAGCATAAAATGTCTAATTTATTAGTTGTTATTGCCTTACGTTAACGCAACTGTCTAAAAGGTGTATTGGTGATTTTTTTTGATTCTAAAATGCTGATTCTAAATTGATTGGTAGTTTAAATTGAATAAGAAATTTTACCAATACACCGTTTTTTATTTAAAATAGAAATGACCCATCAATTAACCATACAACTTTAATTTCCAACGACCATTCTTTATTATTGGGACTTGTTTTAAATAAAAAAGGAAATTGAAACCTCTTTTAATTATTAAGTCTCCAATTTCTTTTTAAGCTATCATTAACCATCAACCCCTAACCATTCAAAAGTTAAAATTTCTTAAAGTTTTGTGCAAAATCACAGAAGAAGGAATCTATTAATTGAACAGTGCACGGTCATTTAAAACAAAACGTTCTGGCGCACTTTTCATAAACATAACAAACAGTTATTACTATTAAACTTAAATTTTCAACCATGAAAAAATTACTTTTTAGCTTACTTTCTTTACTCTTAGTTGTTGGTACCGCGATTGGACAGGAAGACCCTGCTAAAGCATTGAAAAAAGCAGCTCGTGCAATGAGTAGCTATAATATGGACACCGCTAACAATGGAGAGAAGTTAGACGAAGCGAAAGAAATGATTGATATAGCTGCTGCTGATGCATCTGTTGCAGGTCGCACAAAAACCTGGCAAACTAAAGGTGACATTTACGCTGCTTTTTTGAAGAAAGACATGAATGCCTTAGTTCTTGATCCTACGCACGTACCAACTCGTGCAGGCGACGGTATCGCCTCTTTGAATGCCTACGAAAAAGCCTACGAATTGGCAGAGAAAAAATACGAAAAAAAGGATGCTCTAACTGGAATGACAGACGTTGCTAAAAACTTGAACTTTGTCGGTAATGCACAAATTACGGCTAAAGATTACGCAAGTGCTTTTGCTACTTTGAAGGCAGTTTTGGATGTCAATTCAGTAGTTAAAGAAGCAGGTGGTGACGCACCAATTGCAGATGCAGACGTCAACAACCAAAAATACATTATTGCATTTTGTGCAGAAGTTGCAGAGGAAAAAGACTTAGCTTCTATGTATTTCAAAGAATTGTACGAGGCAGAATTTGATGAGCCAGGTGTTTATTCTCGATATTTTAACTTCTTGTCAGCGGAAGGCGACAAAGAAGGTGCATTGAAAGTATTGGAAGCTGGTCGATTGAAATTCCCAGATGATACAGAGATTTTGTTTGCAGAAATTAACTACTATATTCAAAAAGAAGAGTACGATATTTTGGAAACAAAATTGAAAGAAGCAGTAGCGGCTGAACCAGAAAATGCGTCTCTTCGGTCTGCATTAGGTAATGTTTACATGAACTTATATGACGGAGAATTTGCGGCAAACGGTGAAACAGAAAAAGGACAAGATTATTTTGATAGTTCTTTGGACTTCTTCAACCAATCTATTGAAATGGACGAAAATATGTCAGATGCTATCTACAGTGTCGGTTCTTTGCACTTTAACAAAGCAGTAGCTTTCATCAAGAAACAAGCAAATCTGAGTATGTCAAAAGCAGACCAAAAATTGTATGAAGAATACAATATGAAAATCAAAGATTTATTTGTAAAAGCATTACCTTATTTCAAAAAATCTGAGGTCTTAAACGCAAATGATACCAATACTTTGTTGGCATTGTCAGAGATTTATGCTCGAACAAATGAGTTTGAAATGTCAAAAGAATTCAAGGCACGATTGAAAGTTGTGAATGAAGGTGGACAAAATGAAGTGCCTTATTTTAAAGGAAAATAAGTACTGATTTTTAGTCAATGAAAAAGGGTTGAAAAAGATTTGCGTCTTTTTTAACCCTTTTTTTATCCTCAAAACCTCGCCCCGAGCTGCCGCAGGCAGCGCGCAATATCTTATAAGTTGTTATTTTCTTGCGCTCTAAAATTTAAGTAAATATTAGTTACAGTGGAGTCAGTTATTTGCAACCTGATTCTTCTTTTCTTCTCCAGAATATGGACAATGTCGACAACCACTACCACAGCAATAGCCTCGGTCTCGATGGTACTTTTCTGTAAAAACATAAAAGCCGTTTTCTATATAAAAATCGACATCTTGGATGAGTGGTTTTTTTTTATTCATTAAAATATTCCATTTTGAAAATTTAATCCCAATCATTAAATTCTTCTGTTAGATTCTCTTCGACTACTTCTATCCAGTAATTATCAGTTAATTTCTTACCATTCACTCGAAGCCATGTTCATTTTCCAAATACGTTTCTAAAATTATTATTGCCTCATCTTTTGTTATCATATAGAGAGAATATAATATTTAAGAATCAAGTTATTGAACTTCTAAATACTGAAAATTCGCCTCCATTTGCGATACTTTTGTCATCCGTCCACCTTCCACAATCACATAATATTGCGTTCCCTTCACATAGGGAATCAATTCCCCATAAATCTTATCGTCCCCAACTTCATCAAAATGCCCACCATCATCAAACATTTCCACCATTTTAAAAGGCTCATTCGCGTCTTTACGATATTTTAGATATACCTTTTCTTCGCCAGCTACTTTCGCTTGAATGCCAATTTCATCACCAGATTTCAACGTACTCACCTTTTCAATAAAAGGTACTTCACCCATTAACGGATGTGCAGAAAGGTATTCTGTCCGCTTTTCCATCAACTCCTCAATACCGACAATTTTAGTCAAACCAACCGAAACCGTTTTATCCATATTCTTCTTAAACGTCTCGTAAGGGTATAATTTATTATCATCCGCCAATACCTGTACATCAATCATTGCCTGAATTTCCTTCGCCCGCTTCAGATATTTCCCACTCACTAACCAATCTTCCATAATTGTGTGCATATAGCCGACATACATTTTTCGATAAAACGAATTTTTTAACAATTGTATAATCAACGGCCGCTTCTCATTCTGGGTTTTATATTGAATAAATGGACTCAACCGCTGCAATTCCTCAGTCGTCAATGCACCTTTTTTAATTCCATCATACTGGAATCCACCAAATGACAAATTCAAATCCCAAATCAGTGGCGTAAACAACCCATCTGGCGTCCGATACAGATAATAATTATGGCTCAAACGTCCCGTGTAGCTATCCAAATTCACCAATACATTATTAAAAGCATGCATCCACAAAGCCGCTTCGACATTCATATAATTGCCGATGCTATCAGGTGTTTCGTTCAATACTTTCGTCAATTTTATCAATTGTTTCCAGCCGGTTTTCCCACCTTTTTTCATTTCATACAACCCCTTATAACAAATAGGGTCTTCACCCAAATACATCAAGGAAGCCTTGTCTCCTTCTGGGCAAGTATTGGGTGGCAACTCACTCCATTCCGGGTCACACTTAATGAAAACATCCTTACCTTTATCTGAAAAAGTTCTATTTAAAAATTCTTCATCAATAGATTCTGTATTGTTATACAATCCCAAATATTGGTCATTCACATATAATTTTACAAAATTACAGCGAGGCGCAGGCACATATTCCCGTGCGATTTCATAAGACAATGCTTCCCGTACAAAACTCGGGTCACGAAATACATTCGATAATTTCAAGCTACCAAATCCTCCGGGAAATGTTTGCCCATTAATCTTATAATCCGCTTTCATATTGAACGGTAGCTTCGATTTATTTGCCTTTTGCGTACTAAAATAGGAACTATTTCCCTTATAGCGCACCCCAACTTGCTTCAATTCCTGACCATCAATCGACACTGTCGCTTCCATCCGTTCCTTCTCTCCTTCCACTTTGAGCTTATGCAATTTATTCGCCCAATGCTCCGATTCAAAGGTCACTCGAATCTCTGGAATTCGATTCAAATCATACAAGTCTTGTGAAAAAATAAAGGTGGGCAGTGTGGTCAGGAGTAAAATAAGTAGTTTCTTCATTGTTGCTTTTTTAGAAGTCAGAGGTCAGACCGCTTTGTTGTCAGAAGTCAGATATGTTATGTTTCTGACTTCTGACAGCAAAGCGGTCTGACTTCTGACTTCTCTCTTTTATTTATTCAATTCAACCAAATTCGCCGTATGCTTTTCCCACATATAATTGGCGGGACTGAAACTAATCATGCTCGCGTTTTCTGCCCAAATATAATATTCAATCATTTTTTCGTTACCCGTCGGGACAATCGTCACGCCAAAGATACCATCACCCGCTACACCATCATTCGATTTGCCGTCGTCTGACATATCTTTTTCCATAAATTTCCCTTTCCCATCAAGGCGATACATGATTTTTGCTCGTTTGGTATAGCGGTTAGATTTAGCACGAATTTTAAAACTCGCAACCTGTCCACTTTCAAACTTTGCTCGCTTTTCAACACCCACTTCTTTCAACGGCGGCGGTACAGCGGATATTTTTGGATGCTTATTTAAAAATTTCGTGCGGTTAGCCATCAATTGCACGATACCTGGAATTTTACTTCGTTTGCCCGTCGTTTTAGTCAAACTACCATCAAACTCTTCACCCGTATATTGTTGTCCTGCATCGCGGACAAAATCTTTACGAATCAGTGTCTGTAATTCCTTCGCTCGTTCTTCATAAGAGCCATTGTAAAAGTTCTCTCGCATGATTTCCCGAATGTGCGACAAATACATTTTTTGGTAAAAATCGTTTGCTAATATTTTGGAAATCAAAGGCTTGTAAGGGTTTTTGGAATGCAACAACGGGTCAAGCGTTTGAATTTGCTTAGAATTCAAATCAGAACCTTCACCCGTATTTTTATAACTTCCAAAAGACAGATTCATATCCCAAGCAATTGGATTAAACTGTCCGCTTTCATCTTGATATAAATAATAATTAACGCTGTTTTTACCAGAATAACTACTCAAATTCGCCACTACATTATTAAATGCCAACATCCATAAGGTGCGGTCAACATTCAAAATAGTTTCAATTTTATCTGTATTTTGATTAAGCGTCTTCGTCAATTTTATCAATTCATCCCAACCATCTTCACTTTCCAGTTCAAAATTATTTAAATAACAATTCACGCCACTTTCGTATTCTAAAGAACCAAAAATACCTTTTTTACAACCTGCAGGTGTATCACTATCGGCATTTTGATTGGCTTTAAAAAACGGATTGTCAGACGAGCCAAATTTTGTTTCCAAAAAGGTATCATCAATCGCTTCGATGTTGACAAACAAGCCATAAAACACTTTATTAATGTAAACTCTTGCGTAATTAGCACGCGGCGCAGGCATATACTTCCCCGCAATTTCGTAAGACAAAACTTCCCGTATCATACTTGGGTCACGTAATGCTTTCGATAATTTTATCGCGCCATGCCCTTCAATTTTTTGCGACCGATTGATGTAATCCAACTTGATATTCAACCCATTTCGAGCTGCACCAGGTGTAAACGACCGTGTCCCTCTCCATCGAATACCTACATTTTCATAGGTTTTGCCATTCACCTCTGCCGTTCCGATAAGCGAGATTGCGCCATTATAGCGAAGAGAATCCATTAGGTGCTGCCAATTGTCTTCTTCAAAAGTCAGCCAAACCTCTTGTACTCGTTTGGTATCAAAAAAATCGTAGTCTGGCTTCTCGTTTTGAGCAATAACACTTTGGTAACCAAAGATTAATACTAAAAAAATGCCCAATAGATATTTATTCATTTTTTGCAAAAAATTAATGTATTAAGGGTAAGTTGATGCTGTTTTTCCTACATCGACTCTTTTATAGAATGCAATAATAAGAAAAAGCTTGGTTAAAGACTTAGTTCTAAATAAGAAATGCGTAGATGAAATTTAGATTTTTTCGATAGTTTTCTTTAATAATTACTTGAATAGTCCTTATATTGAAGCAGTTTTTAAAGGAAAATAGCGGAATAAATATATTTTCATATATGCGTTTACTATAAATGTCGTTGTAGTGTTTGTATGTGCAAAGGTATTTACAAACCTTCAGTTCTTGGCGTTTTTTTACATAACTTTTTGACGGAGTCCTTGCGGTTTTGAAATAAGTAATGGCAAAAGAATGATTCTACCATTTAGCCATACTTATTTTGGTCTTTTTCTTCATTTTGGTCGAAATGACAAAAGTAGGAACGAAGTGATGCGTAGCAGAAAAGATTCATAAAACCTTTTCAACATAGAGAACCGCTTGCGGATGGGTTGGCTAAGGGCAAAAGAAACACTTGATAGATGGTAGCGTTATTCTTTTGCCGTTAATTATTGAATACTATTTGAATAAAAAGAAGTAGCTACTGTAATGAATCAGAAATAACTACCTATCTAAAAAAAGGAAGTTTGAGGGGCAAAAACGGTTTTATAAAAACCGTTTTTGCCCCTCAAGAACTTCACCCGCCTCGCCTTCGGCGAGGCGCACTGTGTTTTTTGAAGCTCGAAAATCTTAGGATTTTCTCGCTTCTCAAATATCAAATTAAGTAGGTAGTTATTTAAGGATTGTTGCACTACCTTCTTTAAAGTTGTACCTAAAATTGTTATATTCGTTTTTTTGGTTGTTGCACTACCTTCTTTAAAGTTGTACCTTCCCTCTGATTTTAGGAAAATTTTAAGTCTAACGATTCATCTTTTGAACCATTTGCAATAGATACGTCTTCTATAGATAGGCGAATTGTTGAACGTTGTAATTTTAAAAAATTCTGCTTGTTTTATTGGTAAATTTTTTTTCCTAAAAACTAAATTCCTTCTCACATTTACTCAAAATATTGACTTTATGAACGATAAATATCAACCATTTACCAGATTATTGGTCGCCAACCGAGGAGAAATTGCCATCCGTGTATTGCGTGCGGCATCAGAGCTGAAATTAAAAACAGTCGCCATTTATACCTTTGAAGACCGCTATTCTTTGCACCGTTACAAAGCCGATGAAAGCTACCAAATTGGTGGCGATGATGAACCGTTGAGACCCTACTTAGACATCGAAGAGATTCTACGGGTTGCTAAAATGAATGACGTCGAAGCGATTCATCCAGGCTATGGATTTTTGTCTGAAAATGTCCAATTTGCGCGAAGATGTCGAGAAGAAGGTATCATTTTTATTGGGCCTTCTCCCGAAGCAATGGACCAGGTTGGGGATAAGATAACAACAAAAGTTCTTGCTAGAAAACATGGAATCCCACTAATTGAAGATAGTAAAAGAGACTTAACTTCAATCGAAATTGCGGTCGAAGAAGCGGCAGTTATTGGCTATCCCGTGATGGTCAAAGCGGCAGGTGGTGGCGGTGGTCGCGGAATGCGGATTGCGAGAAGTGAGGAAGAGTTGCGAGTTGAATTTTTTGAAGCGAAAGGCGAGGCGAAAACGGCATTTAATAACGATGTCGTTTTTATTGAAAAATACATTGAGAATCCGAAGCACATCGAAGTTCAAATCTTGGGTGACCAACACGGAAATTTGGTGCATTTATACGAAAGAGATTGCTCTGTGCAGCGGCGTTTTCAGAAGGTAGTGGAAATTGCACCTAATTTGACCCTTTCTAAAAAAACGAAGCAAAAACTGTATAATTACGCATTAAAGCTTTGTAGTTCAGCGGATTATAGCTGTGCTGGTACGGTGGAATTTTTGGTAGATGCAGATGAAAAAATATATTTCATCGAAGTCAATCCGCGGATTCAAGTTGAGCATACCATTACAGAACAGATTACTGGAATTGACTTGGTGCGTTCCCAAATTCTGGTCTGTATGGGCTACGAATTGACTCACGAAAAAATCGGCATTCAGAATCAAATGTCTATTCAAATCAATGGTTGCGCGATTCAATGTCGGGTCACAACTGAGAATCCTTCCGAGGGTTTTAAACCTGATTATGGAACGCTCGTTGCCTACCGTTCTGCGAGCGGTATGGGGATTCGATTGGATGCGGGAAGTGCCTATCCGGGCGCAAAAATTTCCCCATTTTTTGACTCGATGCTCGTGAAAGTAACGGGTTGGGGACAAACGATGGATGGTGCTGCGCGACGCTTGCATCGGGCATTGCGGGAATTTCGAGTGCGTGGTGTAAGTACGAATATTGACTTTTTGCTGAATTTATTGCAAAATGAGACCTTTATAAACGGAGAGGCGACGGTGAATTTCATCCCTGCGCATCCAGAATTATTAAATATGCCACGGCGCCAAGACCGTGGTACGCGAATTTTGAATTACCTTGCTGATGTTATTGTCAATGGTAACGAAGATGTGAAATATGTGGATCAACGGGTGCAATTTAGAACACCTGTTGTTCCTAAATTTGATGCGGCGGCTAAATTTCCAAAAGGAACAAAAGACCGTTTGGAAAAATTAGGTCCTGAAAAATTTGCCGAATGGCTCAAAAAACAAAAATCCATTCAATATACGGATACTACTTTTCGAGATGCTCACCAATCGTTGTTGGCGACGCGGATGCGGACGTATGACATGGTCAAAGTGGCGGAGAGTTTCGCACGAAATCATGCAGATGACGTTTTTAGTATGGAAGTTTGGGGGGGGGCAACCTTTGATGTGTCCTTGCGATTTCTAAAAGAATGTCCGTGGAAACGGTTGGAATTGTTGAGGAAAGCGATGCCTAATATTTGTTTGCAAATGTTGTTGAGAGGCTCAAATGCAGTGGGCTATACTGCTTATCCCGATAATTTAATTGAAAAATTTATTGAAAAATCTGCCGAAACGGGCATTGATATTTTTCGAATTTTTGACAGTCTGAATTGGGTGGAAGCGATGAAAACGAGTATTACTGCCGTTCGCGAACGCACGAATTCGGTTGCTGAAGCCTGTATTTCTTACTCAGGCGATGTGAGTGACCCGGCGAAGAAAAAATTTGATTTACAATATTATCTCGATCTCGCTCGACAGTTGGAAGATGCGGGTGCGCATATTTTGTGCATTAAAGATATGGCGGGTTTATTGAAACCACAGGCGGCGCAAATATTGATTCCTGCTTTGCAAAAAGCCGTGAATTTGCCGATACATTTGCATACTCACGATACCTCTTCGATTCAGTCAGCAACTTATTTAGCAGCGATTGAAAGTGGGGTGGATGTGATTGATTGTGCTGTGGCGAGTATGTCAGGATTGACGTCGCAGCCGAACTTTAACTCAATGGTCGGCATGATGAAAAATCATCCGCGTGAGCAAAAAATTGACTTAGCTTCCTTGAATCAGTTTTCTAATTATTGGGAAGCCGTGCGGCAATATTATTACCCATTTGAGACAGAATTGAAAGCGGGAACGGGTGAGATTTATGATACCGAAATCCCAGGTGGACAGTACTCCAATTTGCGACCGCAAGCGCGTGGATTGGGTTTGGAAGATCAATTTGAAACCATCAAACAAAATTACAAAGTTGCCAATGAATTATTTGGAAATATCATCAAAGTAACACCATCTTCGAAAGTGGTGGGCGACTTAGCAATGTTTATGACTTCCAATAAATTGACGAAAGAAGATGTATTGGAACAAGGTAATTCTTTGTCATTTCCCGATAGTGTGAAGGCCTTGATGCGCGGTGATTTGGGGCAGATAAAAGGTGGATTTCCAAAGAAATTTCAAAAGATGGTTTTGAAAGACGAAAAGCCATATACCAATCGGCCAAATGCGCATTTAGCACCGATTGATTTTGAAAAGGAAATGGTGGAATTTCATGCAGAGTTTGATGAATATCAGGATGAAAAAGACTTTCTGTCGTATAAATTATATCCAAAAGTCTTTAAAGATTATTACGATTTTTATGAAGAAAACGGCATCGTCCGAACGCTACCAACACCTGCTTTTTTCTACGGTTTGAAACCAAATGAAGAAATTTTAGCAGAGATTGAAAAGGGAAAAACGGTGATTGTTCGTTATTTGAATAAAACAGAACCGAATGAGGCGGGGACACGCTTAGTTTTCTTCCGTTTGAATGGTCAAACACGGGCGATTGAAGTTACTGACCGCAATTTGAACTTTGAAATCAAGCGCAATAAAAAGGCGGAAGGAGAAAAGGAAATTGGTGCGCCGTTGCAAGGTAGCTTGTCGAGAATTTTGGTAAAAGTAGGTGATAAAGTAAAGGCAAATACGCCACTATTTATCATTGAAGCGATGAAGATGGAAAGTACAATTACGGCGTCTGGAAAAGGTGTGGTGAAAGCAGTTCATTTGAAGGCGAAGACTTTGGTGGGTCAGGATGATTTGGTGATTGAAATGGAGTAATTTTACAAAAAAAAGGGCAACAATTTTAAAATTGCTGCCCTTTTTCATTTTTTTTTAAAAACCTGCCGTCACTTGCTTCTTCAACTGCTGTTTGTAATCTTTATGCAGCCAATCTCTAAAGTTTTTCGTACTCTTAGAAATATGGTAAGAATAGATGCGAATGCGGTCAGAAATATCGTCTTCTAACAAGCGAATCAAACCGAGGGCTTCACCAAATTCATCGGCGTTTTCCAATACGATTTGTGCATGATGTTCGATGGATTGGTCGAGAATTTTTCGCGTCCGTCCACCTTCTGCTTCTGCTTTTTTGCAAAATCTATCAATGTCAAATTCAACAGTTTCTGATTTGGCAAATTGCGCCCGAATCTCGGCTGGCATTTTATACTTGAAGGCACGCTCAATATCCGCGTCCGTTATCAGATTATTCAAGAAATACTCTGGAGAACGGAAGATTTTTTGCCAATCAAACTCTGATGCCCACAACCCAAAACGTGCGGTATTGTTACCGACGTCCAATACGTCAAACTCATGTTTATCTGGTAAAATACGCGACCCCCGACCTATCATCTGCAAGTACAAACTCAAAGAACGTGTTGCCCGATTTAGAATAATCGTTTTAATCGTTGGTTCATCAAATCCCGTTGTCAAAATCCCTACCGAGGTCAATACAGCGTCTGGCGTTTCTTTAAACCATTGTAAAATTTCCTTCCGCTCTTGCTTTGGTACTAAACTATCGAGGTGCCGAATTTTGATGCCCGCATCTGCGAATGTTTCGTAAACGTGTTTGGAAGTATTAATCCCTGCGTTGAAAATCAACGTCTTTTTGCCCATCGCCCGTTGCTTGTAAGCGTAGAGAAGTTTACTCTGCATTTTAGAATTAGAATAGAGTTCTTCCGAAGATTTTACGGTATAATCTCCATTGACACCAACCTGCAAATTACCTAATCGCACATCGTAGCTAAAGGTCGTTGCTTGTGACAAAAACCTGCCGTTAATCAAGGACTGAATGGAGCTACCTTCAATTAATTCTTCGTAGCTATCCTTCATCGGCATGCTGATATTTGAACTCAGCGGGGTTGCCGTTACGCCCAAAATAAAGCATTTTTCAAAAAACTTAAATAGCTTTCTAAAAGAATTGTAGTGTGCCTCATCAATAATGACCAAACCGATATTTTCCATGGAAAATACTTCGTCGTTCAAACGATTTTTTAAGGTTTCTACCATGGCGACAAAGCAGGAATAATCCGCTTGGTCAGGTAAAGTTTTGACGGAACTATTAATCACTTTACTCATGACTCCAAATTCCCTCAACATTTTATCCGTCTGTACCGATAACTCAATCCGGTGCGTTAAAATCAAGACTTTCTTGCCCGTCATTTCAATATACCGCCTCGTAATTTCTGAGAAAATAACTGTTTTACCACCACCTGTGGGCAATTGATACAACAAATTATAATTATCTGGACAATTCTCTAATCTTTCAAAAACGTGGTCAATATCCGCTTGTTGATAGTCGTATAACTTCTTTCCTATGATTTTTTTCTCCATACGTTTTTACTCCTCTTATCGTGTTTTTTACAAAAGTTGCAAAAATACAAAATTTTTAGAGTTTTGAAAGAAGAAGAGGAAGGGTTATTAAGATAAAGGGATATTTTGGAGGTGATTTGAGTGATTTATACTTTTGAATTAAGAAAATTCAAAGACAAAATTTTCAAAAAACGAAAATCAAAATTGGAATTAAAATCTAAAGGTGTTAATTATTTATTTCTTATCCCTAAGCTTGACTTTACTACTTTTTTCAATAACTAAGAATACTATAATTTAGTAAATGACCTGATTAAACAAGTAATTATTGGTAAGGGATTAAATAAGGTCTGTTAAAAGTTTAACTTTTACAAGAATTAATCTTTCAATATCCTTATCATTAGTAGTACTAACTTAAAATACAATAAATTGTTAATCAGTAATTTACGATTTAAATGTAGTAGTAAATATATTGTGTTCTAATTTTTATAAAAGTAGTAAAGTCAAGCTAAGTAATGCGAAATAAATAAGTGTAGATTCTTGAGAGTGAGGTTTTGTTCTCCCTTTTTGCTTGGAAACTGCGATTTATGTTGATATAATGAGCGTTTTCAAAGTAAAAAATGAGGGCAAAATATCCTGTCAAGAATCTATAGTTATTTTTTTCGCGTTCCTAAGGGATTGTGTTGATTGATTTTTAACTAAAAAAGCGGACATCTCATTTCTGAAATATCTATTTCTTTTATTTTTAAAACGATTAAAATCAACAACTCACTATGCTGATTTTCGTGCGCTGTCAACCGTTTGCTGTTTCTACATTTTCAAGAACTTCTTAATCGTCACCTGTCGCCGAACAACTGCCTGCACCGTGTACAAGCCTGCTGGTAAATGACTGATTTTTATGCTTAAATTATCACCATTCCAGTTTTCATTATCGTAAACAGGTTCGCCGGTTTTACTTAAAATGAAAATGTGCGCTTCGTCAAATTCTTGGGTCGTTTGGATATGAATTTGATGATTGGCTGGATTTGGATAAACGGTAATTGACATTTCTTCACTGCGTTCAATTATCGCTGTTTTAATAGAAGAAATGGTGAATGTGTCGTCCATGTCGACCATTTTTAAACGATAATAATACCGCTGACCGTCTTCGACATCTCGGTCAACTGAACTATAGTTTTTAACGGTATCTCCTTTCGAAATCAACCAAGAATGGTCTTTGAAATTCACGCCATTCTCAGACCGTTGGATTTGGAAACCTTTGAAACCAGAAATCTCACCGACTGTCCAAAGCAAAGAAATATCCTGTTTACCTGCTTCTGCTTCAAAAGTTATCAGTTCGATTGGCAAAACATTCGAGGAACAAGGCCCTGCCACTGCGCCCATATCAACAAAACTGCCCATCAAAATATCGTTTTGAATCGTGTTCGTTGGCGAACAGAACCAACCTTCTATAATACCCTGATAAACCTCGCGGAAATCAAATTGCATTGGAATGGCTTGAGAGTTCGTCACCGTTACTGGAATCGTCGGATTGACACCATGAATGCCTGGATTGACATTCGTTCCAAATATAATCATTGGGCCAGCATCTCCGTGGTCTGTTCCATTATTGCCATTGGATTTTATTCGGCGACCAAATTCGGAATAGGTTAACCCAAGCACCTTATCGGCAATATTGAGTTGATTTAAATCATTTTGAAAAGCGGCAATTGAATCAGATAAATCACCCAATAAACTAGCATGATTACCGGAAGCTGTATTGCCATTATCAACTTGTCCACTGTGCGTATCATAGCCACCTTGACTGACAACAAAGATGCGCGTTTGCAAACCACCAGAAATCAAGTTAGCAATGATTTTTAGCTTATTTGCCAGACTTGAGCTTGGATAAATCGCTATATTATTTCCACTATTGGCTGCTGCCTCAATCGTTGCTGCGTAATCATTGGTTTGGCTGAAGGTCGTTCGTACATAGCTCAAACGGTCCCCATAATAACCTGGAGGCGGTGTACTTCCTGCACCTGTTGCCAATGGGTTTAAGTTGAACGGGTTTGCAATCGCTAAACTGTAGTTAGCCACTGCCCCTTGACACGTTTTTGATACATTATTTCCGATAACCATAGCAAAGGGGTCAGGATTGGTAGCATCTGGATAGCCCGTAGGATAGTTGGAAACTTCAGTATCCAAATAACGCCCTAAATATCCTGTTAATAAATTCACATTAGAATCAGAAGCAGAATGAATAATATCTGTCGAACGGAAGTGTGACCGATTTGGATTTGGATAACCAACTGCTTGAATAAGGGCAACTTGTCCGTCGTTAACAAACATACTGTGCAGGCTTGACATCGCAGGATGAAGTCCTGTTTCTGGTGTCAAACTTAAAACGCTTGCTTCTGGAATCAATACATTAGACCGATGCGTAGAAAGGGTGCTATATTGGTCAACTGGAATGACCATATTTAACCCATCATTACCACCCGATTGAGTGATGAGTACCAGTACTTTATCGGTGGTCAGGCTAAGGTTATTTAGGTATTGAGACTTGGGGAGAACCCCTATATTCATGCCCTGCACCGTCAATGGCAAACCAATGACGCCGGTGCTGGCTGTCTTAAGAAAATTTCTTCTTTTCATGTTCTAAAGATTTGAACGTTTTAGAAATTGATAACAATCAATAGTTACTAATCCAATTTACATTAGATAAAATTCGGACATTCCCAACATCGCTTCTATCAAGTTGCGCAATCGTCCGGCTACACCATCTGCCAACATTTGATTGCCGGGGTCACTTGTATACATATCATACTCGACCGTCCATTCAAAATCTGGTAATCCTGGAATGAGAATTTCTTTCAAATAATCTTTTTGCGCTTGTACAATTTCATTTGGAAATAGCAACAATGAAATATCGTCAATTAACGTATTCGGGTCATAAGGATTCGTTAGGGTAGTTACAAAAGTTAGCACATCAATTTGAAATGTGTAGCCACTAAAAGTACGTCCATTTTGCGCTAAGCGAGAAGTGAAATCTACTCTCTGGCGAATGGTTGCGGAGCTTACCCAAAGTTCAGAAAATTGCGGAGTCAGATAATAAGCTTGCCAGCCTGCCACATTTGGTGGGGCAAAATACTCCATGCCTATTACATTCATGTATTGGTCGTTGTAGGAGTTGAAAGGAGCGTACCAATCCAATGGACCAGCAGGTAAAGGGACTTCAAAAATCGTTAAAACATTGCTGACAAATTCGATTGGATTCTTAATAATATCTCCTCGAATGGTTGTGTCAAAAAAGTGCTGACTACTCAAAAGATCACTGATCACAGGTAGTATATCGTAGTTATTAGCAAGCAAGCACTGCGCCATAGAGTCAATCACGGATGCCTCCACGGGGTTAGTATCAAAGTTGACAAAATAACGATAGAGTTTTCGACAAATGTGATAAGCGACTTCATCTTGCTGGAAAATAATGTCAATCGCATGAGCATATTCGTGGCTACCTAAGTCCGAAATGATGGCATCATTAAAGTGATAAGACATTTGTTTATCTGAAGTGTCGTGCTTCGTTTCTTGAAATTCTACATAAGGCTCGGCAACTGTACTACTATAGTACCCTCGGTCTCTCCAACCAGTAAATACTTTGGCTAAAGCTAAAACATCATCTTCGGTATAGGTGGAGTAATCACCTGGCGCAATCTGGTTTCCTTTACCAATTGTAAACAACTCCAAAACTTCTCGTGCGTAATTTTCATTTGGACTGCTATCGGTATTGACATTTCCATCTAAATATTTTAATATCGCCTCATTAATGGTCATGTCTTTAACCAATTGACGGAAGTTGCCTAAGCAGTTGTTCCGTAAAAGAGTAATGTATTTATACAAAAATTTAGGGTCAGTAACCTTCAATTTTTCAATCGAAAAATGATTGTGCCAAAATAGCGTCATCTTTTCTCGAATATTCATCTTTGCCTGAGCCAAGGTGTACATATTAAAGGCGTCCATTGCGGCGCCACGGTCACCTTTTCCACTACCATTACTGTTGTAAGGGACATTTATCCAAGTCGCTCCGATGGGTAGATTTGGGTCACCAAAATCACTGTAATTGACTGGGGGAGTAGGCAAGGGGAATGTCGCCAATAAGGTTGAAACGGTGGCTGCTAGTCCATTATTGGAAGCAGTTTGAATTTGGGCATAAGTAGCACCCATTGTGGTACGGCGGAGTAAGTGAGCGGCTTCGTTAAGTCCAAAAGAGCCAGTAAAAGGTGTCAGTCCGGTTACGGTCATGACAGCAGTTGGACGCATCTTTTGCCTTTTGGAAGTTGTTGCTTGCTCACCTCTGCCGATTAGCTTAGCTAGGGTCGTTCGTCGATTCATTAATGTGGTAAACTTTAGATATTTGTTATACTACTATTGAGTAATAAATTTTGTTTTTTATCGGAGGAGTATTGAGGAGGTAAGATTTTAAAAAAAAAACGAATATGTTTGTGTTAGATACAAGAAAAACACAAAAAATGTTAAAATATTTTTGTGTTTTAGAATCTATAAATTAGGAAATATAAGTTTAGAGTGTTGTAAAGGTAGGAAAATAAAAAATTAAATTAAATGTAATCTAAAGCTTTTTTTAAATAAATAAGTGTGGGTATTGTCAAATAGAGGTTTAATAATAAGATTATTAAATCGACCATTTTTTTTTAGAGGAAAAAATTAAAAAATTTCCTTTAAATATGCTCAGTGCTACACAGCTGAAAGTTAATCTGGAAGTAACTGTTTCAGGTTATAACAAATTGGTTATGACATTTGATACTTAGGAACGGTGAAAGAATAGCTCCGCCATCTGGCAATATTTATTTTGGTCTTTTTCTCCACTTCGACCGAAGAGGAGAAAAGACCAAAATAATTCTCAAAATCTGTTATAACTTATTCTTTGAATGTTCCTTAGCTTGTTCATGTGATTTGCCTTCTTTATCTTACGTTTCTTAACACAAAAATAGGAACACTTTTTTAAATCTCCTCTCGCCTCTTAAAATAAAAGTACGTCTCCACCTGACTCTGAATCGCCAATTCCTGTCCATCTTTTTGATATTCATTCTTCATTTTCGCATCCAAAATCCGTGCTTTTACATTATCACTCCATTGAATATCAAGCATATCCAAAACTTGTCGGCGGACGTTGGTATCATAAATTGGAAATGCCGTTTCGACTCTAAAACTCAGGTTACGAACCATCCAATCTGCGGATGACAATAGTATAGTTGGCTTGCCCGAATTGTGAAAAACAAACACGCGTGCATGTTCCAAAAATCGGTCAACAATACTAATCGCTTCGATGTTTTCACTGAAGCCTTTTACTTGCGGGACGAGCGAGCAAATTCCCCGAATAATCAACTTCACCTTTACGCCTGCCTGACTCGCTTCGTACAATTTATCAATCATCTTATCATCTTGCAAGCTATTCATTTTTAGGAAAATTTCCGCAGGTTTGCCTTTCTTCGCAGCCGCAATTTCTTTATCAATTAAATCAATCAAACCTGTTCGTAAATTGAATTGTCCAACCAATAAATGCTTGAAATCTTGCGACGGCGGCTTCACGGTTTCTAAATAGGTAAACATCCGAACGACTTCATAGGTCAACCGTCTATCAGCGGTAAAAAGTCCGTAATCGCCATAAATTTTAGCCGTATCTTCATGAAAATTTCCAGTACTTAAATAAGCGTAGAAATTTGGTTTCTCATGTTCCATACGAGCTACCAAACCCAACTTCGCATGAACTTTAACACCAGGGAAACTATAATGAACCCGAACACCGGCAGCCTCCAATTTCTCTCCCCAACCAAGGTTCGCTTCCTCATCAAACCGCGCCTTCACTTCGATAAAAACGAAGACTTGCTTGCCTGCTTTGACCGCTTTCATCAAGGCTTTCATAATCCGCGATTCCTTCGCCACCCGATACTGCGTAATTTTAATATGCGTTACCTTCGGGTCATTTGCTGCTTCCTCAAAAAAGCGAACTACTGATTCATAAGAATGATAAGGAACCGAAATTAAATGGTCTTCTTTTTTAATTGTTTCAAAAAAGGTTGTCGTATTTTCCAATGGGGTGTAAGGCATTGGTGGCAACTCATTATTTTTCAAATGAGACTTACCAAAGGTCGGAAATTTGAAGAAATCGAAGTTGTTGTGATATCGTCCTTCAACCAATAAATCTATTTTATCCAAATGAAAAGAATCCATTAAAAAACTCAACAAATGTTTCGGCATCTCCCGGTCATAGACGAAGCGAGAAGCAGGCCCAACTTGCCGTTTTCCAAGGCTTGTCTTAATTTTTTGAATCAAATTACCCGAAAATTCATCATCAATATACAACTCCGCATCCCGCGTCAATTTTATCGAATAAGTATCTAAAATATCATATCCTGGAAACATTGCTGACAAGGAATGCCGCACAATATCATCCAACATAATCACATCATGCTGTCCTTCTGCCGCCGGCAATTCAATGAATCGAGGCAAGTGGTCAGACGGAATTTTTACAATCGCATATTCATTCGGTGCGTGCGACCGCGACTTATCCGTCATCAAAACGGTCATGTATAAAGCCGCCGTATTTAGAAAAGGGCGAATCTTGTGTTTGACCAACAAAACGGGTTGCACGTAGGGCAACATATACTCCGAAAAATAGCTTTCAACGTACGTTCGTTGCTCATCGTTCAAGTTTAATCGGCGCAACAAATTGATGCCGTGCCCTTTTAATTCTGGAATGATTTCATTTTCAAAAATATCCGAAAATTCAGCTTGTTGCTTGTTCACAATCCGTAAAATGTCTTTCAATAATTGCTTTGGGTCGTAGTCTAATTGCTTTTTAGTTTTCTTACCAACCCGCACCAGATTTCGATTAGAAGCTACTCGAACCCGAAAGAATTCATCCAAATTATTGGAATAAATCGACAAAAATTTCAATCGTTCAAACAGCGGTACCGCCTTATCTTTTGCCTCTTGCAAAACACGATAGTTGAAAGATAACCAACTAATGTCTCGATGAATGTACGGTGTTTTCTTTTCCATAATGATTTAAATGTTGATGGAGTGTTGTATAGGACAGCGGATTTCAGTCCACATTAGATTTGTTATTCAGATAGAAATGGTTAGCTGGAATTTAGATTTTCCCGCTATTTCCTTTTAAAAATAATTTAATAGTAAGGACTATTCAATGGTTTTTAAAAGGAAATAGCGGAAAAAGATATTTTCAGATGACTGTTTCTATTTGGGTAGCAAGTTTATTCCTGTTTTTATGAAAAGCAAGGTTACAAATTCTTAATTCCACAGCAAAAAAATGCGTATTAAGTTTGGAATAAATTTTAAAATAAACTCATTTGCTCTCCTAAATTCGTGTTTAATAAATTTGGTCCGCGGAGGTCAATCCCCTCAAAATCTTGCAATTTTTCAAATAAATAAGCGGTGGCTTCAGGTGCTAAAATATTATCAGGTTCATGCGGGAAAAAGTAGATTTCTGATAGCCCGTTTTCCCACCATTTTTTCAATTGAGCGACCCATTTATCCAAGCGCGTAAAGTCTGTTTCATGTAATCCATTTCCAACAAACCGAATCATCGTTTTAGCGGAAGTCAATGCCAAATGCAGCACATCACGCCGCCCAGATACATCGGTAATCACCAGCGCAATATTCTGATTTTCAGCTAATTGTACTAATTTTGAAAAATGGTCAGGATGTGAAAACCAACTTTCATGCCGCACTTCAATTGCTAAAGGAATTTCACTGGGCCATTTTTCAAAAAATAACTTCAAGATAGGCAATCTATCCACGCCAAAATACGGTGGCAACTGCATAAAGCAACAGCCCAGTTTCTCTTTCAAACCGGATACTGCGCGACAAAATTCTTGAATTTTCCCACTTCCATATCCTAAGTCTCGCGTGTGGGAAATCTGCTGCAATACTTTCGGACAGAACTTGAAATCCTCCGCCGATTCTGCGTACCATTTTTGAATCGTCTGTTCATTTGGCGTTCGGTAATGCGTCGTATTGAATTCGATGGTATTAAACTGCCGTGAGTAGTGATGCAAATAATTAGCAGGCTTTGCTCCTTTTGGATAAACCGTACCAATCCACTCTTTCATTCCCCAACCGGTGCAGCCGAGATAAACCTTTGTTTTTCCTTTTTTTTTCGGCAGGTTTTTGAGCAATAATTCATTACGGGTAGGCTCGTTTGGTAAGCTAAAATTGACGTTGGAGATGTTTTCTACTTTTCCAAATTTCATGTAGTGAGTTTAAAATTATTGTTTTTGTTTAGGGACAAAGCAGATAGGATGGTTACGCGGATTTAACGGATGCGACGGATAAAGGCGGATTTATTTCTTCGTAGGTTAAGTGCATTTTTTTGCAAAAAAAAATACATTAAACCTAATTGAAATCCGTTGAATCCGCGTAACCATCCTATTTAAGAAGTTGTTTGGAAATTTTCAACCAAAATATAAGTTAATACGAAATATAATTTCGACTGAGACAAATAAAATATACAAAACAGAATCACATTTCCAATTTTTATTTGATGTATATTTATTTTAACTCAATCATAAATGTACCTCAAATGTTGTTTGTCTCAAAAGAATCATTTAATTGAAAAAAAAATTATATTCTGAAAAATAGATTTTTTTGCTATAAAATTTCCAAACAAGCTCTAATTGAATGTCTAACAAGAATTTTATTCCTTCCCATAAAGCCGCTTCCCCGCCGCC
Source organism: Saprospiraceae bacterium (assembly GCA_047629355.1). Classification (GTDB taxonomy): domain Bacteria; phylum Bacteroidota; class Bacteroidia; order Chitinophagales; family Saprospiraceae; genus CAYUNA01. The sequence goes on from JBLHWU010000037.1 coordinate 26,102, forward strand.
TCATATTTATCTCCTTCCGTCCAAATAGGTACATTTTCTTTATCCGAAATTAGCCGCGCCGCCCGTGCATACGCCTGACAAAACCTCAACAAGTAATCATAATCAATCGACCCCGCCTCATCTGGCACTTGATGGTAATATTTCGTCACTTCCACATCAAAACTCAATGCCCCTGGCGCATAATCAATACTCGGCACACCTTTCAAAGCGAAGTTTACATTATCTGAGCGGTCAAATAAATTTTCATCAGGCATCGGATTCTCTGCCACTTTCAAACCTAAATTTTCTACACTCGCTTGAATCTGTGCATCCGTACCCGTTCGACCGTAGCCGATAATTGCCACATGTTCTGTACTATTATATCCACCGCCGTCATTATTCAAGTTGAAAATGGTTTTTTCCAAAGGAATCAAAGGATTATCGACATAATACTTACTCCCCAAAAGTCCTTTTTCTTCTGCTGTCACTGCCAAAAATAGCGTCGGACGTACCGCAGGTTTCGCCGCTAACGCTTTCGCTGCCGATAGTAAAGCAACTACACCCATGCCATTATCTCGCGCGCCATTGAAAATTGAATCTTGCCCCACTTCCGCATTTTTATCCACACCAATGTGGTCGTAATGCGCCGTCATTATCACATATTCATCTTGCAAATCAGGATTAGTTCCCGCAATCATTCCAATCACATTATTAGAAAAAAGAGGCTTAGATTTTGTACCGCTAGAAATGAGTCTAGCCCGCATTTTTTTACCATCAGCCAACGCTGCAATTGACTCTTTTGACTCCTCTTTTAACCATCCATAAATTAACGAATTAGCATTCTCATTATCCGTTGCAATAGATAATTTTTCTTTATTGATGAAACTTTTAAAATAATTCCAGGGAAAGTTTAATCGAAATAATTCAATCAAGGCAATCGCTCCATGTTCTGCCGCAATTTTTTGCTTATCACCCATCACTTCAAATGCCGAAAATGGATGATTCGATTCTGGATTTCCTGGCAAGACAAAAACGATTTTTCCTTCCACATCCAAATTCTCATAATCGTTATGTCCCGTCTCTGCATTCACCCAACCATGTCCTGCAAAAACAGCAGCTGCTTGCGTGTCAATTGCTTTTCCATTGATAATCAGTAGTTTATTACCAATGTCATATTTATGTTTTCCAAAAATTAACTCTCCCGACTGCGCAGGCGTAACCATTTGAAATGGCACTTTTTGAAACCAACCATCCGCGCCTGCTACTTGTTTCAAGCCATATTTTTCAAACTCTCGAGCAATGTAAACTGCCGCCGTATCACCGCCAGGTTTTCCGACATCACGCCCCATCAATTCATCCGAAGCCAAATAGCGAAGGTGTGCTTCAACTTCTGATTTTACAATTACCGAGTCAAGCATTTTATCGACATTCTGTCCAAATAAAGCTCCCGAAATTCCCATTAAAAATACTATCAAAAAATGCCGCATTATCTTTTCATTATTTTTTTAAAAAAAAATTGCACCCGACCTACTTGAAATCCGTCAAATCTGTGATTCAATCCTATCTAAAATTGCTCATTGCATATTATTAACTACTCATTATTCCACTCATCCAATTTAAAGCAAATTGAAAGACAGCCTGTTGATTCGGTTCATTATGAATTTCATGCACCATCCCATCCCAAAGTTTAAAAGTCACATCACCACCAACTCTTTTGGCAAAATCAATCGATCCTTGCGGCGAAGTAATGTAATCTGCCGAACCGTGCATCAACAATGTTGGAATAGGCATTTTTTCCGAATAACCATTTAAAAATGCTGCTTTTTCAATAAGTGATAATGCTGTTCGCATTGAAATTTTATCATGTACTAAGGGGTCAGCCAAGTATTTTTTAACCTCCTCAGGATTGCTACTAATATTGTTGGCATCCAGCCCATTCGGTTGTTGTAAACTTGGAAAAATCTTGTTCATCACCTTCGCGACCAGCATCAGTGCCGCTGATGGTTCTGCTGCTTTAGGTAGTTGAATATGCGGTGCGGTGACCACTGTTCCTGCGATTTTTGGATGCCGCGACAAGACATAATTCAGTACCAAATTTCCACCCATACTGTGGCCATACAAGAAAATCGGTAGATTGGGATAACGCTCCGTTGCCTTAACCACTAATTTTGAAATCTCTTCCATAAATGACTCGTAATCAGGTGTATGCCCACGTTTGCCACCAGACTTTCCATGCCCATGATGGTCATTTCCCATGGTCACAAAACCATGCTGACCAAAATATTCCGCCAAATGTCCGTATCGATTAATGTGTTCGCCCAAGCCATGTACGAGGCAAATGACTGCTTTCTGCTTAGCAGGAATCCACTCTTTGGCGTAGATATTTAGTTTGGCTTTAGTTTGCCAATTAAATTCAGTTGATTTCATAAAAATAAGTGGTGATTCGTTATTCGTATTGAAAAACGTTTTCATTCAAAAACCGAATGTACAAACTTTCCCAATATTTTTATAAAAATAAAAGCACAAAACAAATTTCGTAGGGATTGAATAGCAGTAGCCCCGAATGCAATTCGGGAAGATAGGAAAAACTGGCGCTGACAAAAGAGTAAGAGAGTCTCATAATCACTTGTTAGACAAATAATTAAATTGAAAGATAACCCCTGCCATGCGCCAGAGAAAAAACAGATTTGATTGATTGTAAGCGTTTTGTTTTTTAGTGAAAAATTATTTTAAAATGCCGTCAGATTTTAGCTGATTTAATATTTTCTGCTGTATCCGTATGACTTCATTTTTTGAAAATTTTTTCAAATGATTTTTGTCAGAATGGTAACGCAATTCAGCCCGCTAAAAAAATCAGGGTTGTTCATTGCGTTCATTTCTAAAGCAAAATATACATCAGAATAGCTAACACTGTAGCTTTGGTTTCCCATGTCTGTATGTTTGGTACCTGATTGAATGTCTATTTCTGAAATAGTAAAAACAGCATCTGGTTGATAGCTTTTCATTAATAAAGCATATTTATCTTCTAAGTTTTCCTTTGATTTTAATTCCAAAGGATGTTGTACAAATTTTTGTGTTTCAATGCCATATCGTTGGAAATTATTTTGTAAAATATTAGCTAAACTGTCTAAAAACGCTATGGTTTGTAGACCTCCTTCTACAACTAAACTAATTTTTTTTAAATCAAAATCAGTAGACTCCTCAACTCTAGAGTCCAGGTAAATCTTGTTGGCGACACAGCTATTGAATACTGTAATTAATAGAATAAAAAATAAAGTAGTGCGTGTTATCATATCTAATTTTTAGAAAAATCGGGAAGCCTTTTCAATAACTTCCCGATGGATTTTCGTGTAACTCATAAGGTATTTCCTAAATGAAAATGAGCGTAAGAGTGCGTGAGTATTGAATAAAATAATAGAGAACGCTTGTAAGTAACGCGTAGTAATTAATCAGGTAAAATTTTTAGACAAGATTTTTTCGATAGTTTTTCTTTAAAAATTCTTGAATAGCCAGTGTTATTGAAGACATTTTTAAGGGAAAAATAGCGGAAAAGATGTTTATAAAATTACCTGATTAATTACTACGCGTTACTTAATTATAGAGTTAAGAAATTAATTGCTTTGCTATCCTTACCGCAAAAAAGAAGGCATCCCTCAAAAGCAGGGCAAAATTTTCCTAAATTTGCCCTGCGCAGATGAATAAGTATTCCTAATTGCGATTCTTAAATGGCTCACAGTAGACGGCGTATGGCTTACGGCAGCTGATTCAACATGTTCCAATATATTTTAAAATTGCTGATTATTTAAGGGTATCTGATTAGAACCGTTGATGCAAAGTAATGTCGAATAAATTACCCCTGCAATAGCCAAATCAGCGATGAAGCCGCGATTTATCGAAATTAAGAGAGTTTAACCTTAAAAATTGAAAGTAGCTGGAAACGTTAATTGGAAAAATAAAATTTAAGCAGCTGATTTTTAACAGATTGTAAATATTGTTAAAATCGTTATTTGAAAAGCTTAAAAACTTTAACACTTACAAAAACGACTGCATTTGAGTGATAACAAGATAAGTACTAGAAAAAAGAAGGTTAATTCAATTCATAGCTTGAATATATCTGCCAAACGTGGTCGCACGAACTTGTCGATTGATACTTATATTAAGGGTATCACAAACGGTGACCGAGTCCTTTTGAGTCGAGCGATTACTTTGATTGAAAGCACTTTGCCTACCCACCAAGCACAAGCGCAAAAAATTATCGAAGCCTGTTTGCCCTTTGCAAATAACTCGGTGCGCATCGGTGTTACAGGAACGCCCGGTGTTGGAAAAAGTACGTTCATCGAAGCGTTCGGAACGCATCTGACGAAGTTGGGTAAGAAAGTCGCTGTTCTCGCAATTGACCCGTCGAGTCAGATGAGTAGAGGCAGTATTCTCGGTGATAAAACACGGATGGAAAATCTATCCTCTAACGAAAATGCGTTTATTCGTCCATCTCCCGCCGCTAATTCTTTAGGTGGCGTAGCCCGAAAAACGCGAGAGACTATCATTCTTTGTGAAGCCGCTGGGTTCGATACTATTTTAATAGAAACCGTCGGGGTAGGGCAGTCCGAAATCGCGGTACATTCGATGGTTGATTTTTTCTTGCTACTGCTATTGCCAGGCGCAGGTGATGAATTGCAAGGCATCAAACGCGGCATCGTCGAAATGGCTGATTTACTCGTTGTAAATAAAGCAGATGGCGACCGTTTACTTTTAGCCAAGCAAGCAAAAAAAGAATACCGAAATGCCATTCATTTATTTCCTCCGACGGATAGTGGCTGGATTCCTAAAGTTGACATTTGTTCGGCATTGAACGAAGAGGGGATTGAGAACGTCTGGAAATATATAGTTGATTATCAAAAGATTACGAAAGAGAATACTTTTTTCGAAAAGAATCGGAAAGCGCAGGCAAAGTTTTGGTTGCACAGTAGCATTCAGGATAAATTGCGGCAATTATTTTATGAAAATGAAGTAGTAAAGAGAGAATTAGAAGGGGTTGAAAAAGCAGTTTTAAATGGGGAAATATCGTCGTTTAAAGGGGCGGATGATTTGCTACGTTTTGTCATTCCGACCGAAGTGGAGGAATGACAAATGCATCGGTCGGAATGACAAACTACTTCTTATCCAATTCTCTGAAAGCAAACAACAATTCTTTTGCCGTCGCCTCTTTCGAAACCGCCAATCCCTTCTCCTTCAAACACCAAATCGCCGCCTCCCGCACTTCCAGATTCGGATAAAATTCATCCCGTGAGAAATGTACAAATTTCATCAGCAAAAAGGCATTGAACCAACGAAAAAACCGATTTTTAAAAGAAGCAGTATTGGTCGTGTTGCCTTGAATTTCACTCAGCTTTTTTTCAAAATCATTGGCTTTTAAAAATTGAACAACACTCGGTGGTAATTTTTCAAAATAAGCATCTAAATCCTCCTTTTCTAAATGAATCAACGTACGCGTCGTTTGAAAGAAAGCTTTTAAATCCAGAAAACTCTGCGGATGATAAGTCGTTAATTTTTGTTTGTCACTAACAATTTCACCGACTGCTTTACCTGTCCCAAATGGCACTCGATGCGAAATGCGTGGAGAGGGAATGACTGTCGTATTTTTAAGTTCAGAATAGCCACCAAGCGGCGTGAATTTATGCAAGAAATAGAAATCTTCCCCCGCTTTCCGCTTATTCATGCCACCTTGCTTTTGATAAAAATCTGACCGCACTACCATACTTGAACCAATAGTCTGTACGGCAAAAGGAAATCCTGTAAATGACTGTGCATGAACATAATACCGCAAATGTAATTCATATAAAATAATCGCCTCATACACCGAATCCTCATGGTCAATACCCATCACTGGATGCTCAAAATGGATGCTCGCTGCGGGCGTTTTTGGATGTGTTCGAAAATGGTTTTCAATCGCCATTAAATAGTTTCGTTGACATCTACTGTCCGCATCAAAACCCGCGATAATGCCCTTTTTATTTTTAACTTTTTCTAATCTAAAGCAAGCTTCATCCATACCGATTTTTCGAGCTAAACCGACGCCTGCATGTTTCTTTGGCAAATTGTCTTGGTAGATTAAATGAAATTTCAATCGCGTCTTGGAATTGTTTTTTGCCCATTCCAATGTTTGGTCATAAGTGGCATTGTTTCTATCAATAACTGCTTGTTTTTCCGTCGCAGCGTGGTTAATGACAATGATAACTTCGGTGTCGCAATCGGGCAATTCGCACTTTTTTAGAGACATTAAAGTCAATAGCAAATATTCTTCATCATAACAAGGAATGACGATGATTAATCCCAAATTGAGGGATGGTTTATTATAAATGAGGGGCGGATAAAGCGCCTGTTTCTGTAGATAATTCGTCATAAATTTTTAAGCCATGATTTTTGCTATTACTAATAGATTTTATGCTGAAATTTTTCATGAAGCACGCCGTCTGCCTTTTATCGTCTGTCGTTCACCATCTGATAAATGTCCGCAAAAGTAGAAAAATTAAATTCCTTCCCGTGAAAGTCTGGATTTTTTGATTTTAAAAACTATTTTTGACGAAAATTAAAAAGCAATATGACGATTCTAAATACACCTGACGCTCGTTTTGAAAATTTACCCGACTTCCCGTTTGTACCCAATTATTTGGAAATTGGTGATGGCCTGAAAATGCACTACGTTGATGAAGGGCCGAGCGATGGTAAGGTTATTTTGTTGTTGCATGGCGAACCAAGTTGGTCGTTTTTATATCGTAAAATGATACCCATTTTTGTAGCAGCTGGCTATCGAACAATTGCGCCAGATTTGATTGGTTTTGGCAAATCAAGTAAGCCGACAGAACAGTCAGACTATACGTATAAGCGTCATTTAGAATGGATGGATACATTTGTGAAAAGTCTTGATTTAAAAGGGATTAATGCCTTTTTTCAAGACTGGGGTGGTTTAATTGGCTTGCGAAATGCGTTGGACAATGAGGAGAGATATGGATCAATTACTGTTGGCAATACTTTTTTACCAACGGGAGAAGTTGGGGCAAATGAGGCTTTTTTACAATGGCAATTATTCTCTCAAAAATCACCGAAATTTGATATTGGAACAATTTTGCAACGTGCGACGGTTAGCGAGCTTTCACCTGAAGTCGTAGCTGCTTATAATGCCCCTTTTCCTGATGATACCTATAAAGCAGGTGCACGAATTTTCCCAACACTCGTTCCTATTACCGTAGATACACCCGAGGCGATGAACAACAAAATGGCTTGGGGTAAATTGGTGCGCTGGACAAAGCCTTTTTTGACTTTATTTAGTGATGCTGACCCAATCATGTCCGGTTTGGAAAAGTATTTTATAAAAAATGTGCCTGGTGCGAAAGGTCAGGCGCATGAAATCATCGAGGGCGGAGGTCATTTTTTGCAGGAAGATAAAGGGGAGGAGATTGCGAAAAAGATGGTGGCATTTTTACAGGTACTATAATTTCAACCAATATTTTTTTAAAAAAAGGCAACTAATTCCTAATCTATTTCGTTTATATATCGTTAGATTCGTGCATGTGCTATTAGAATTACCCATTATTTTTCCTACAAATTATAGTAAAAAAACGACGAATTAATAAAATTTTAAGGAACGTTAATTTCTTTAACTTACCAGACACAACGAGATATACCAGCTGATTTTCAAGATATTACGGACATTAAATTTACTAATATAATCGACAATACCATTTTTCGTGTGCACTTTTACGTTTAGATTCGTCTTATATACCGAATTGCGAAACGAAAATAATCACACTTAAAAATGGAGATTAAAGCGAAAAGCAACCCATTGAAAGTATCGCTATAAGGCATCTGTGAATACACATTTTTACTATCAGTCCAGCATTTTCGACATCGTAAAAAACAATTCCTATGAGCAAACTACACAATAAGTTAGCCAAAGCGCGACAGATTTTTAATCAAGTTTACACGTACAATTAAGCCAGTTTCGAGCGTCTTAAATGCTTCACAAAACGTATATTTGATGGAATAGACCGTCAAAAGGGTTAGAAACTGATAAGTATTGCGAAAAAAAACAAAAAAGAGCTAAACGTAGTTCTGACAAAAATTGACAACTTCTTTGTTTTTAAAAATGATGCAATCGAAATAAAGACTTTAGGGTGTTCTCATAGTGTGTGGGTTGCCCCTTCCAATTTGGCTGGGGCAACTTTTTTAAACTTTGATTCTGCATCCAATAGCTAAAAGTAGCTATAAAAAGCAAAATTTCCTTGTCTTGCAAATCGAGTAAATCGAAAGAATCAAGACAATTGAGATGATCATTTTAGGGTGTTCTCATAGTGTGTGGGTTGCCCCTTCCAATTTGGCTGGGGCAACTTTTTTAAACTTTGATTCTGCATCCAATAGCTAAAAGTAGCTATGAAAAGCAAAATTTCCTTGTCTTGCAAATCGAGTAAATCGAAAGAATCAAAACAACCGAGATAATCATTTTAGGGTGTTCTCATAGTGTGTGACCAGCCCGAAACCGTTTGGCGGTAGGGCTGGTTTTTTAGGGAAACCTCAACAGAAAAAGGTTAGAAAAGCTGACCAAAGGTTTTAAATAGTGGGTGTTCTAATAGTGTGTGGGCTACCCCGACGGACTTGTCCGGAGGGGGTAGTATTTTTTCCTGCGTAGGGCCATTCCAAGCGTAAAACCGATTTAAGTGACTATACAAGGAATATGTAAGTACTTACTATTTGAGAAAGAAAATATGGTATTTAGGCAAAGTAAAATAATAAATTAGCTATTTATAGACAGCCCTTCTTCCGTTTAAGAAAACTAAAAAAATGACTAGTCTAAGATGACTACTTTATTAATTTATTTTGCCTTATTGTAGCGTAATAAGCTTTTCAAATGTGGAGTAGATAGAAGAGGATTTATTTTATTGGATGAACAAAGACCTCGTTTGAAAGTTGTGTCCATTCAACCTTTTATAAATTGATATTTCACTCGGATGTTGTTGAGTTATCCAAAGGGATAAGGAGAGAGAAATTTGGCTTTAGTACTTAAATTTCTCTTTCAAAATTCAAAAAAAACATGTATTCCTACCGCATTTTCTCACCCACAAACCCATCCTCCTTATACTTAAATAATAGGCGGTGTATCAAATGTAATGCTTTGAAAAATGACAACGAAGACAAATTCATAACTTTGTAGTAACCACACTCAAAGCTTATGTATATATATTGTCCAAGTTGCCACAGCACAAATATAA
>JBLHWU010000038.1:0-35194 GCA_047629355.1 Saprospiraceae bacterium
GAATTGATGCGCCGAATTTTGGAAGATTTAGACATCAATCATCCACTAAAACAAGGGCGAGCTGACATTTATTTTTATGAAAACCATTTGTATGACTTGTTTCAAATGATGAAATCAGAGGCTTGGTCGGTGGAATATGTTTCAGAACAAATTGATGCTTTTTTAGAAGATTTACCCAATCGAAAAGAGTTCGTTTATCAAGTTAATCGAGGTAAGAATCAGAAGGGCGATTTGAAAGAAGTGCAAGTAGATGATGCCATTCAAAAGATGGAAAAATTGCGGGCAGCAGCGGAATTATACCCCGTTTTTAATGCAGCAATGCGACAGGCGCGGCGATATGATTTTGCAGATATGATTTTGTGGGTATTGCGCGCTTTTGAAGAAAATGAAGCCTTGCTGCGGACTTATCAGGAGAACTATTTGTACTTTTTGATTGATGAATATCAGGATACAAACGGTGCTCAAAATGAAATTATTCAGCACCTTATTAATTATTGGGAAAACCCAAATATTTTTATCGTCGGCGATGATGACCAATCCATTTATGAATTTCAGGGCGCACGTTTAAAGAATTTGACGGACTTTTTTGATAGCTATCGGGAGCATCTGAATTTGGTGGTTTTAAAAGAAAATTATCGTTCTGCACAGACAATTTTAGATGCGTCGCGACAATTGATTGATGAGAATCAGCGGCGGATTGTTAACAATTTGCAGGAGTTGGGTATTGATAAAGTATTACAGGCAAAAAATCGGAATTTTGCTACTTTAAAACAGTTGCCAACAATTATTGAATATCCAAATCGGTTGCATGAAGATGTCGATATTGTAACGCAGATTGAGTCCTTACAAAAAGCAAAATTTCCATTACAAGAGATAGCAATTATTTATGCCAAACACAAGCAAGTCCAAAATATCGTTGCTCTTTTAGAAAAGAAAAAAATACCCTACAACACTCGCCGAAAAGTCAACATCCTCGATTTGCGAATGATGCAAAATTTGCGAATGTTACTCGACTATTTTCAGGCGGAATATATGCTGCCGTATAGCGGTGAATCCTTTTTATTTAAAATACTGCACTTCGATTTTTTAAATATCATACCACAAGATTTGGCGAAATTATCCTTGCATATCGCGGCGATTAATTTTACGGAAAAACCGAAGTGGCGCGACATTTTAGGCGATGCTGATTTTTTAAATAATTTGAATTTAAAAAATGTAAAAGTCATCTTACAATTTTCAGAATTGTTGGAATTTTTACTTGCCAGTTTACAAAATATTGCCTTACCTGCTTTTATAGAAAAACTAATTAATCGAAGCGGTTTGTTACTGCAAATTTTGCGAAGTGAACATAAAGTTTGGGAATTACAAGTTCTCAATACTTTTGTCAATTTTGTCAAAAAAGAAACTGACCGAAACCCGCGTTTGCACCTCGGAAAATTGCTCGAAACGCTGAAAAACATGGATGCCAATCGATTGTCCATTGAAATTCAAAAAACCATCGTTGCGGAAGAAGGCGTGAACCTCGTGACGGCACACAGCGCGAAGGGTTTAGAGTTCCAAAAAGTATTCATCATCGACGCAGTACAAGACAGTTGGGAACCTCGCAATCGAAAATCAAGCTACCAATTTTTACTTCCCGACACGCTGACCTTTTCGGGAGAAGAAGATGCTTTGGAGGCTCGACGACGGCTATTTTATGTAGCGATGACGCGAGCGAAAGAATCTTTGCAAATTTCTTATTCTGCTAAAAATAATGAGGGGAAAGATTTGCAGAAAGCGATTTTTTTAGAAGAAATTGCAGTTGATGAAGCGCATAAAAAACTCATTGATTTTGAGCAAAAAGAACTCGTTGCAAATGATTTGATTGAAGCCCAATCCATCCTACTTTTAGAAACTCAACCGCATGTGGAAGCGCAAAATAAAGCGTTGATCAATGCACTGTTGGAAGGCTTTAGTTTGAGTGTTTCAAGTTTGAATAAATTCTTAAAATGCCCACTGTCTTTTTATTATGAAAATGTATTGAACGTACCGATTGTAGAAAGTGAAATGGCGAGTTATGGTACGGCGATGCACAATACTTTGCAGCGCGGTTTTGAAAAAATGCTGGCTTCAGAAGAAAAGATATTTCCATCTAAAACAATGTTTTTGCAGTATTTTGAATATGAAATGCAGAAGAAGCACGGGAATTTTACCGCAAAAGATTACCTCCGCCGTTTGGAGATGGGGCAGCAATATATTGGCGCGTATTATGACCTATTTCATGAAAATTGGCCAAAAAATACCAAGCTCGAACACCGCATTACCGATGCCGAGATCAAGGGCGTACCGCTCAACGGAACGATTGACCGATTGGACTTACTTCCGAATCAAAAAGCGCATATTTTAGATTATAAAACGGGTAGTCATAGCAGCGGAAAAATTCGTTTGCCCAACGCATTAAGCAAGCGAAAAACAAAGTCTGAAAAACTGTCGTCCGAACAAGAGTTCGGTGGTATTTATTGGCGGCAATTAGTGTTTTATAAAATTTTATTAGCAAACAGCCGGTACTCCATCTTTGAAGCCAAAAGCGGTGAAATTGCTTATTTAAATCCTGATGGAAAAGGTGAATTTCCAAGAAAGAAAATAACGTATGGTGCAGAAGATATGGCATTCGTCGAAGAATTGATTGTGGAGACTTATCGAAAGATTAAAGCCCATGAATTTTATGAAGGCTGTGGTGAGAAGACTTGTCGGTGGTGTAATTTTGTTAAAGGAAATCTAGTGATTGATTCGTTTTCGGATAAGGAATTGGAGGAATTGGATGATTGATTTTGGGATAAAAAATACCAAAGATTTTTTCTGCAAAAAAAGATGCAACTTTGTACTTTAAAATCAAATAATTTTGATTTTTTGGGGTTGGAAACCCGAAGGGCGACTGCTCGGATTGAAAATCCGAGTTACTTGAAGGGTTACCTCAATTTTTAGAAGACTACAATGCAAACTACACAAAATCGATGAATTTTTTAAAATCTGCCAAGTTCAAATACAACGTAGGACGCATCCTACGCATCGCCCTATTTTGGTCGCTGGGTGGCGCAGTTGATGCTTTGCTGCTGTATATGATTCGAGATAGTTTTTACTTTGTTGCTACGGATAGGTATATCTTTTTGCACCATTTTCTCGCCAATGTTTGTAGTTATTTTTTAGTGGGATTAATTTCTGGATATTTGATGGTTTACTGGTTGCGTGACCGTCTAAGGCAGTTATCATTTGTGGCTAACTTGTTGATTCAAGTAGTCGTCATGGCTACGGTAGTAATGTTTTTATCAATTATTATGTACACGATTTTCTTCTCAGTTGTGGACGAATTACCGATGACGCATCCTAATGTTTTGAAGTCGGCTTCGGAGCTATTTCTAAGTTCATTTAATACTCGGAATACCATTTTTGCTTTCTTTTTGGCAATCGCTTCCGTTATCTTTTTGAATGTCAATGACAAATACGGCCCAGGTATTTTGAGCGCATATTTTTCAGGGAAATACCATAATCCAAAGCAAGAAGAACGAATTTTTATGTTTGTCGATATGAAGGCTTCAACGACGATTGCGGAGCAGATTGGCAATATCAAATTTCATAATTTACTCAATGACTTTTTTAGAGATTTGACCGACCCTATTTTGTATACAGAAGGGGAAGTTTATCAATATGTTGGCGATGAAATCATTGTTTCCTGAACGATGAAACATGGTTTGCACGACTTCAATTGTGTGCGCTGCTTTTATGCCATGCAAGAAGCGATTTCGGCACATTTTTTTTTATCAAGAAAAATACGGACTTGTTCCTAAGTTCAAAGCAGGCTTACATTGTGGGCAAGTGACAACGGGGGAGATTGGCGTTATCAAGCGCGATATTGCGTATTCCGGGGATGTGCTGAATACGACGGCGCGAATTCAATCGAAGTGCAATGACTTTGGCGTAGAGATTTTATTGTCTAAATATTTACTAGATATGCTCAACATTCCACCGCATAGCTTGGCGCAGAAAAAAATCGGAGCTATTGATTTGAGAGGAAGAGTGAAGAAAGTTATTCTTTACACTTTGGAAGAATGAAGAATTGACTGATGTGCAATTCTTCATTCTTCATTTTTATCTTCATTGCCTAATCGATTTTCCGTCCACCTGCTGTCCGCGAACTCACCGACACTTTTCTAACTTTTTTCAAATCGACTAATAAATTCGAAATTGCATCATCCGCACTTACCCGCCAAGTTTTATCGTCGTATTTGACTTTTCCTCGTCGATTTTTCCATTTGGAAGCCAATAAAACATATTTATTACCTGCTTTAGGATTTGGTCCAAACATTAAAAAACGAGCATCGCTGTCTTCAAAACTAATAGCAAAACGCTTTTCTTTCGGACTAAAAACAAAGACACCTGGAGTCATTTTTGGAATGACAACTTCTTCGATTTCTTGTCCGTTTTCGATTTTAATTTTTCCATTAATAATTTCAGAAGAGCCGCCGGAAAGACTTCTTTTCAACTTAATATCTTCGGATAGATAGAATTGAATTTGCTTCAATTCTGCTTTTGTCCAACCACTTTCTTCGTATAGTCGTTGGGTAAAAGGTGTCAGACGCGGGCTACACGAAGCCAGAAAAAGTCCGATTAATAACAGGGACAAACTACTTTTTAATTTCATGTTTAGTATTTTTCAAGATGATTGGAAAAATGGTATACAATTGACGGCGCAAGGCGCACGGTAGGGCATACCGAAGGTTTAAGTTCACAATCAGGAATATTTATTTTATCATTTCTAAATGCAAAAAAAGTCAATTAATGCATTTTTTTGCCACAAGAACCGTTTTTTCATGATTCTATATTGTGTAAAGGAATACTTTTTTGAATTAATTAACAGCGTCTAAATAGTTTTTTCAATGCTGCGTAAAATTTACACACTTTTTTACCAAAAAGTCAATATCATTAATACTTTTTAACATTAAAACTGCTTTATTTAACGTCACATTTTCTTTATTTATAAGACATTTTGTAACATTTAACCGCTTATATTTACTTTAATAAAAGTATTCAATTGATGCTCAAAATGTTTTTACTCCCCTAGTTTTTACTCAAAATACTTTAACAAAGTTCGTTTTCTATATTAAGTAAGTGCCCCTAAATAATCGACACTTTTCGACAGTACTATTTTCCGTTTAAAAACCTTAAAAACGCCTTCAATAGAAGGACTATTAAAGGATTTTTTAAATTTTTTAAACAAAAAATATCCTCTGTCAAAAGTATCGATTATTTAAAGTCACCTACTTAGACTCCGTAACTATTACAAAGTTTATTTTTGTAAAAACAATTTCGTTCTGCTTATTGGAGGCATTGGCGCAACATTTTCTATCAAATGGAATGTAATCACCTCTGTATTACCTTCCAGTCAATTTTTCCCTTTTATTCTAGAAAATCATTCAAAGAAATCTACAAGAATATGAAAAATTCAAAGAACCGTTTATTTGCAGCTGCTTTTTTTTTAACGTTTGCTTTTGGAAATCAAGCAGAGGCAGCTTGCACCTACGAACAATTAGTGGAAGGTGAAAATTTACAAATTGGTACCATGTTGACCTGGGCGACCAATTCTGAAGAAAACAATGCCATGTTTGTGATTGAAAAATCAGAAGATGGTGTCGATTTTATGAATATTGGTTCTGTTGAAGGTGGTGGCGACTCGGAAGAGATGAAGGAATATAATTTTCTGGATGTCATGTCGAGTGCTGAAATGACGTTTTACCGATTGAAGCAAGTGGACTTTGACGGTTCGTTTAGCTATTCAGAGATTACGACGATTAGACAGCAGTTTAAAAATAACTTCATGGTGGCTCGCATGACAAATGTGGCGACTAAAGATATCTTTGAAGTAACAATTGATGCATTCAAACAAGGGGAGTTGACTTATGAGTTGGCAAACTGGAAAAAAGAAAGCATCTTTAAAGATAAAATGCTTGTTGTCAATGGATTAAATGATATAGCATTAGATTTAATTGACCAAAAAGAAGGCATTTATAAATTGAATCTGTCAATGGATGGCGAGGAAGAAACCTTGGTTATCAAGAAAGTGGCAGATGAAATTAAAAGCAAAGCAAACGTAGCCTCTAAGGCAAAATTAGATAAAGGCAAAAACTAAAACATAAGGTGTTTTGAACACTTTTCTGATGTGTCTTATAGAAAGCTTCCTGATTAATTTCAGGAAGCTTTTTTTATATAAATTACTGAACTGTTCTATTGTTATCGCAAGCTTGTTGATTTTGAACAATAAAACAATTCAGCAATAAAAAAATTTACTTCTTCTTTTTTTTCTTCTTTTTCGATTTTTTCAATTGGTAAATCGACGGTAAATTTCGACCTAAACCATCGTAATCCATGCCGTAGCCAACCACGAATTTTTCAGGAATTTCAAAACCTAAATATTCAATATTGAATGGGTATTTGACTGATTTTGGTTTTAATAACAAGACAGCAAGGCTTATAGAAGCAGGCTTCATTTTTTCCAACTCTGGTAAAAATTGATGTAAAGTCTGTCCCGAATCAATGATGTCTTCTACTAAAATGACGTGACGGTCTTTCAAATCCACCTCCAAACCGATGTGCTTTTTGATTTTACCTTTAGATTTCAAACCATCGTAAGAAGCCAGTTTTACAAAAGACACCTCACAATCGCCCTCAAAGGCGCGCACCAAATCAGCAGCGAATAAGAATGACCCATTTAAAATACTCAAAAATAACGGTTGCTTGTCTTGATACGCATCGCTAATTTTCAAGCCTAATACTTGCACTCTTTCTTGAATTCTATCTTCCGAAAGGTAAGATTTGAAGGTGCGGTCATGCAATTTTATTTTATCTGCCATAGTGGTTATATATTTTTAGAGGTCAGCAATCAGACCATGTTCATTGTCAGCAATCAGAACTCAAAAAATGCTTGTGGCTATCTGACTTCGGACAGCAAAGCTTTCTAAGCTCTGACTTCTTTCCTTGCAAAAGAACAAGAAATTATTTGAATGGTTATACAAAGGAGGAGGAAATATTTGATTTGAAACTTATTTCTGAATTTCATTTAAAATACACTCGTTACCTTCAATGTCTTCGCTAAATAATGAATACTAAAAAATAGAGTTATGTATTTATTTAGTAATCAAATAAATACAAACCTATCTTATTGGAAATTCATCCTTCACCATTTATAATTCATCATTTGACGAAGACATTGTACCTTTGTTCATGATTTAGAGATTTATCAAATAATAAAAAACTAATACGAAAACAACTACCTTCAAAAAGACGTTTTGAAAAAAAGAAAAAAATAAATGCTTAAATATTTATCAATCTTAATCATCGGTTCACTTTTTATCGCTTGTGAAAACGACATTGCGGAAGTACAAAAGTATATTTCGAAAGATTTGACTGCTGTTGAAACAGCGAAAGAAATCGAAATGTTGTACAGTGATTCGGCGATGGTAAAAGTGCGGGTAACAAGCCCGACTTTGATTCGGCATTTAGACAACAGTAATCCGCGCCAAGAATTTCCAGATGGAATTTCGATGGAATTTTTAAACGCAAGTCACCGTACGACAAGCCGCATGACAGCAAAATATGCCTTGCGATTCGAAAAAGAAGGTAAAGTCGTGATGCGCGATAGTGTCGTTTGGTTGAGTGAGAAAAATGAACAATTGGAAACGGAAGAATTGATTTGGGAAGAAACGAAGGATAAAGTTTATACCAAAAAATTTGTCGTGATTCGGAAGGCGGAAGAAATCATTTATGGGCACGGTTTTGAGTCCAATAAAGATTTTACGGAATGGCGAATTAATGCAATTCAGGGACGGAAAAAAATCAACAATTAGCAACGAGAGGTCAGAAATCAGAAAGAGTATCGGAGCTATCTAACCTCTGACAACGAAGCATTATGACCTATGATCTCTAAATAAATTTATGATTTTAACATTTATCATACTCACATTATTGCTGTCTGCGTTGTTTTCGGGAACGGAAATCGCGTTTATTTCTGCGAGCAAATTAATCGTGGAATTGAAGAAAAAGAAGGGAACGCGTCGGGGCAAAATCATTGCAGGTTTCTATGAGAAGCCCTCGGAATTCATGGGCGTTTTATTGATTGGTAATAACGTTATGCTGGTCGCTTTTACGACACTGATGACCATACCGTTAGAGTTTTTTTTAATGGAACGGATGGGATTGGAAAGTCCGATTTGGATTCTATTATCGAGTACTATTCTTATTACGATTGTTGTCTTGATTTTTGGAGAATTTTTACCGAAGACTTTATTTAGATTATATGCTGATGGTATTTTGTATTTCTTTGCTTATCCGCTAAGAATGTTTAAATTTTTGCTGACGATTCCAGCGCGCATCACCACTTATTTGTCCAATTTCATTTTAATACATGTTTTTAAAGCCATAATAACGGAAGCTGACGCCGCATTTACGCGTTTGGATTTGGAAAATTTTGTCAAAAGTAGCGTTACTTCGGAAGCAGAGGAAGACATTGATACCGAGTTATTTGAACGGGCGTTGAATTTGCGACAATTGAAAGTCCGCGAGTGTATGGTGCCGCGAACGGAGATTGAGAGCATTGATGTGAGTGCGAATGTTGATGAATTGTTGCAGGTTTTTAAAGATAGCAGTTTGTCGCGAATTATCGTTTATAAAGAGGATATTGACAATGTGCTGGGCTATGTGCATCATCAGCAATTACTGGAAGAACCAAAGACGATTAAGAAAATTGTTTTGGATATTCCCGTCGTGCCAGAGGTGATGAAAGTGCGGGATTTATTGAATCATTTTATTAAAAATCGGTTGAGTATCGCTTGCGTGGTAGATGAATTTGGCGGCACATCGGGTATTATTACTTTAGAAGATATTTTGGAAG
Source organism: Saprospiraceae bacterium (assembly GCA_047629355.1). Classification (GTDB taxonomy): domain Bacteria; phylum Bacteroidota; class Bacteroidia; order Chitinophagales; family Saprospiraceae; genus CAYUNA01. Next base: position 8,921 of record JBLHWU010000038.1, read on the forward strand.
AAATTTTTGGTGAAATTGAAGATGAACACGACCAAGAGGAATATTTAGAACAAGAAATCTCTGAGACCGAATACCTCTTTTCTGGACGTCTAGAAATTGATTATTTAAACGATAAATACGAACATTTAGAACTTCCTGATGGAGAATATCATACGCTATCGGGCTACCTTGTTATGACGACGGAGGCGATTCCTGAACAAGGGGTGATATTAGAATTGGAGGGCTATAAATTTATTTTGGAGTTGGTGAGTGATACAAAAATTGAGACGATTCGAGTGATAAAATTGGTAGGGGAATAATTCATTAGAGATTTAATTTGACCTTTATCGCGCTCCATAAAAGAACAATCCGCTTTACCTGCGGCAAATCGGGTAAGATTTTGAGAATAAAAACCCTCTTTTTTTCAACTTTTACGATTAAAAACTACTGCTTTCACACTTTCCTATCTATTTTCTCAAATATGGCAAAATTATTGCATATAATATTTTTGAATAAGTAACGTAATTTGTCCTCGTGCCAAATTTCATTTCGAACTACAACATCCATGAACATACATTTACAAACAAAAGAAAACAGCTTGGTTTTTCAGCCAATTCTGTACGACACCTATTATTATTGTCTATTTTTTGCTTCGGCAGGAATTTTGGCAACCCTATCCTACATTGATTTTTCTATTTCCTATGTCTTTTTGTTGGTCATCTTTATTGAGCAGTGCTTGATAAGGAAGAATAAAATTTTGGATGCTTTTTTCAAAAAAAGTAGGTCGAAATTTCTTTGAATTTACTAATTATTCTCTCATCCTATTTGAAATATTCGATAATCGCCAAAATGACGGTGATATATAGAGGTTTTTATTAACTAAGGCATTTTTTTTAGCGAACTTGTTTTAATACACATAGTTAGGTATTTAAAAACAAGTTATATTAACAATTACAAATAAATAAATTATATAAATTGTTAATTTTTATAATTTTAGCTAAAAACGACCGTTTTCTAGAAAACACCTACCGTTTCGTCATTCATAGTGAAAATTTTCCAAAAACGTTAGTTTTCATGGGAACAATTCAGTTACCTTTGGTTTAGATTATCAACAAAAATGAGCTATGAGTCATAGAGATTTTAATGACCGACAGGCTATTTTCGAATTGGCCTCCAAATATGAGGACATGTCAATTGCAGGTGCTGTTTTTCTAAGTGAACTTGATTACAATAAATTAATCAACTATTACGAAGAAGAATTTTTGCTTGACCGAGCAGTTGACGTGACTAATTGTGCAATCGCACAATATGGTTTTACCGCCGACTTTTACATTCGTAAAGCAGAATTACTGATTGCGTCTGATAATGAGGAGTCTGCCATGGAAGCTTTGGACCAAGCCGAATTATACGCCCCTAACGACATCGTCGTTTCCCTGCTTCGTTCAGAAGCTTTTACTTCCCTCGACTTGTTCGATGAAGCACTCCGACTATTGGAGACACTCAAGGAAGGTGCAAGTCCCAAAGATTTAAGTAATATCTACGTTTATGAGTCGCTTGTATATGAAGCGATGGAAGAACATGAACGGATGTTTTACGCTTTGAAAGCTGCCCTTTATGAGAACCCACAGAGCAAAGATGCACTCGAACGGATGTGGATTTGCGTGGAATTATCCAAGCGATATCGAGAGAGTATTGAGTTGCACGAACGCATTTTGGAGGAAGACCCTTATTCTTACTTAGCATGGTACAATTTGGGTGCAGCGTATGCTTATTACGGCAACTACGCGGACGCAATTGAGGCGTATGAATACGCTTATATTATCAATGAAAAATTTGAGTTTGCGTACCGAGATTGTGCTGAAATTTGCTACGAGCTAAAAAATTATCAGAAAGCACTAACTTGCTACCAAGATACTTTGGTGCATTTTGAGCCAGACGAGGATATTTTCTTGCGCATCGGACAATGTTATCAGCAATTGGGGAATACCGCAATTGCGAAAACGTTCTACGAAAAAGCAGGACAAATGAACCCGTACAATGATGAAGTTTGGTTTCACATTGGCGAGTGTTATGCAAAAAATGAACAGTGGCACAAAGCGATTGGCTTTTTCAAAAGAGCAAGTAGCATTGATGACCGCCGGGAAGAATATTACAGTGCGTTGGCTGATGCGTATTACCATGTCGGTGATTATCATAAAGCGGAACCACTTTTTCAAGCTGCCACCGAAGTAGCACCTGAGCAAAATGAATATTGGTTGAAATATGGCTTCTTCCTAATGGAACAGGAGCGATATGAAGACGCTGCAGATTTATTTGATGAAGCAGAAATTCATGCAGTCGATACTGCGTTTTTATACTGTAAAAGCGTTTGTTTGTTCCGCATGGCGCGCCGAAAGGAAGCCCTGTATTTGCTCGGCGATGCACTCGATGAAAACTTTGCAATGCACGATTCTTTATTCGACCTGATGCCAGGTTTGATTGATGATTCGGATGTACAAGCAATCATCGCGACGTATCAACCTTATTAGTAAACGAATTTTTTACATTCTCATATATATAACTTACTGATACACTTTTTTAAATCGCTACCAAGTGTGAAAGCTTGGTAGCGATTTCTTTTTTTGTCATTCCGACGTTCTTTTGTCATTCCGACCGAAGTGGAGGAATGACAAAAGAACGTCGGAATGACAAAATTACTCCACGACAATCTTCTTCGTTACCACCCCTTCTTCATTAGAAATTTTCAAGTAATAAATGCCTTTTGGAAAATCAGCTACGTCAATACTTTGCGTATTTTGTAAAGACTTTTCTATAAAAATTTGACCTTGGGTATTTAAAATCTCCGCTTGAAATGTTGCATTTAAATCATTAATTTCAATAAAAAGCAAGTCTGCAACAGGGTTAGGGAAGATTTTTAAACCTTCAATTTCTAAATGATTGACGCTGTTGAAACCTTCGGTCGTGAAAGTGAAAATGTCCGAATCATTCAATCCACAATCGCTGTTAGCAGTAACCATCCAATAATAAATACCTGGGTCTAAAGCGGCAGTAAGATTGTAAGTTGGATTCGTCGTTTCTTCATTTATGAAAACAGAACCGACGAAATCATCAATATCCGCTGAAACGAAAATTGTATAAAAATCCGTATTATCTGTCGCGTCCCAAGCAAAATCAGGTGTCAAGGAAACTTCTGTTGCAGCATCCATTGGCATATTTAAATTAGTTGCATTCGGTACTGCACCAACTGCCAAAGCAATCGTCGCCTCATTAGAATTATCCACATCTGAAGCAATAATTTCAAAATCAAAATCACCCGCAGTTTGCACATTTAAAACCGTAACCGTTACCACTTCGCCTGGTATCGCAGGATTACTACTGTAAGAAACAGTAGCTCCGAATGGCAATCCTATTATTGATAAATCTGCTCCATTTTCATTAAAATCGTTGCCAATTGTAATTTCAAAAGAAAATTCATCTCCAAGGCAAGTTGTAATTTCATTGACACTTGTACTCAAACTCAAATCCACCAAACTCTCCATACTTTCAATCACAAACAAGCCATTATTCATATCCGACAATAGAATATTGCCCGACGGAAGCAAAGGATAAACACCCCAAGCCCCTTGATAACTACCGTCACTCACTCCATCAAACGAATCAAAATAAGCCACTCGCGTTGGATTGTCTGGGTCAGAAACATCAAAGACCTGCAAGCCATCGTAATAATAAGACACATATAATAAATCACCCGTCACGATAGCATTGTGCGCAATTTGATTATTCGTTGATTCTGCATTAAATAATGCCGTCACCGAAATATCTGATAAATCTGCTACGCTAACCGTTTTTACATCCATTCCGTGCGTCTCATCACACAAATAATAGTGCTCGCCATCGTCTGATAACCAACCCGAATGATTGTAACCTGATTGCGGATAATCCGTCATTGACCCCAATAAAATAGGCATTGTCGGTACCGTAAAATCCATCACATACAATCCTTGACCTGCACAATTCAAATACGCAATACCGTCTCGAACATACATATCGTGAATTTGTGAGATGGGTAAACTTGCGCTATTGTAAGAAGCCAGCGAAACAGGATTGGTAGGGTCTGAGATGTCAATCAATTTCAATTCAAATCCATTGCCATTGCAAGCATACAAAATCTGATTGGTCGTATCAATAAAAACATTATGCGACTGCACCAATAAATCATTGGAATCATAAATCACCTCCACCGAAGCCGGCAAATTGTTCATGTCAATGATTTGTAAGCTACTCGGTCCCTCATCTGCTACTGTGTATAAAAAACCATTATAGCTATGATAATCGCGGTGAACCAATTGGTCACCATCCGCTTGACCAGCCACAAATGCCAATTCGGTCGGATTCGTCGGGTCAGTTACATCAATAAAATGAACGCCTGCTGTTGAGCCAACAATTGCAATTTCGAGTCCATTAACAACTGTTCCCCATACGTCGTTATAACGACCATCCAACCAACTCGTCGGCGTGATACTGTCATCTGACCAAGTACCTAAAAGATTCGCTTCAATTTGGCTGAAGCCGAAAAATGGGAGACAAACAAATAGAAATGCTAAAATATTCTTCATATTGAAATGTGTTAATTTTATTTAAAATGAATCCCAAAATTGCAGAATTTTTCAATAAGAATACTCTTTTACTGAGGAAAGAAACAGCTTAGTGTCTGACTCTTTACAGCAAATACCAACATTCTGGCAAAGAAGAAAGTCAATTTGTATTTTCTAAGGCATTCCTTGGTCTTTTCTCAACGAGCCGTTAAATTGTGGACGATTTATCGTTCTTTGGCTAACTATCACTTAATTTTGCCTTCCAAAGACTAAAATATTAGGTACTCCGACATAATTAATCTTCAAAAAACCAACTCTAAATCGACAAAAACATGAAACATATTATTTTTGCTATACTGATTTTTCTATGCTTTTCTTTTTCTAAAAAAGAGGAATTTTGTGCATTACATTCTAACACACCAATTCATTTTTCTGATAAAGATTATCCCCAAAATTATTTCCGTTCTCCCGTTCGACATACGATTAAATTAGCCGGCACTTTCGGTGAATTGCGTCCCAATCATTTCCATGCAGGCATTGACATCAAAAGCAGCAATGGCAGCGTTGGCGACGACCTGTTATCTGCAGCAGATGGCTATGTGGCGCGTATCAAAGTGCGGGCAGGTGGCTACGGGAATGCGCTCTATATCAAGCACCCCAACGGCTACACAACCGTCTATGCACACATGCATACCTTCACAGATGAGTTGAATGCTTATGTCAAAAAGAATCAATATAGCCGTCAGTCCTATGGCGTTAATTTATATCCAAATGCGGAGCAGTTTAAGTTTAAAAAAGGCGAAATAATTGGTGTGCTTGGCAATTCCGGTAGCTCCCAAGGGCCACATGTTCATTTTGAAATTAGAGATTCAGGCAATGACCGACCGCTCAATCCGCTCTTGTTTGGTTTTGAAATGCTGGACAATGTGCCACCAAAAATGCACCAAATTAAAATTTACCACCTCAACGATAAACGCGAAACATTGGATTCCAAAGTAATGGACGTAACCAAAAAATCATCAGGTTATGTCGTTTCTGGCGATACTATCTCCATCGGTGCATGGCGAGCGGGATTTGCGTTAAAGGTTTATGACCATCACAATGGTGTTAACAACTGGAATGGCATTTATTCCTTAGAAATGCTCGTGGATGACCAGCCGTTTTTTGATTTTAAAATGGACGAATTGTCCTTTTCGCAAACCCGCTACATCAACGCGCACATGGACTTTATGGAGCGCAAAAAAAATAAAGCGTATTTCAATCGTTGTTATGATTTGCCAGGTAATCGCTTGTCAATTTATGGAAATCAAGTAGATAAAGGCATTTTAAAATTGTATGAAAGGAAGACGCAGAAAATCACGATGATTGCCAAAGATACGGACGGAAATGCATCCAAACTGGAATTTTGGGTAAAACGAAAAGAAGTTGCTGCAACTCGAAATGCGCCATCTTTTAATTATAGCTTTCCTCATAATCAAGCGAACTCATTGAATCGAGATAATCTAAGTTTGTATTTCCCCAAAGGCAGCTTCTACGAAAACCTTTATTTTAAATATGAAATACAAGGCACAGACGCTACTTATTACGCGCCATTTCATTGCCTTCACAATGACGAAACACCCGTCCATAAATATTTCACCCTCGGTATCAAACCTTCCGCCCCGATTCCTGCTGATTTAAAAAATAAAGCCTACATCGCTTATTTAAATAAAAAAGGCAAAATCGATAATTGCGGTGGCAAATGGAAAAACGGTAAACTCACCGCCCAAGTTCGCCAACTCGGTGACTATTCTATTCGCGTTGATAAAACACCACCGCTTATCACGCCCATTTCCTTCAGTAATAACATGAGTAGCTACAATAAAATGGTTTTTAAAATAAAAGACGACCTGCCGACAGGTGGAAAAGCACGCGGCGTTAAAGTCGAAGCGACCGTCGATGGACAATGGATTTTGCTGGAACACGATGGTAAAAAAGACCAGTATATTCATAAATTTGATGGAAAAATCAAGGCGGGTAAGCATACGCTAAAAATTATTGCGACGGATAATCGAAGGAATACGCAGGTGTTGGAGCGTGAATTCAGGTATTAAATCATGGGTATTAGGTATTGGGTGAGGACTAAACTTTATTGGAAATTAGTGGTTACTCCTTATAATCTTAACTTCATTTTTAAATTTGTGCTGCACCCAGTACCTAAAACCCAGCACCTAAAAGAACAACTATGTCAAAACTTAAAAAAGGCAATCAAGCCCCTGCATTTTCTGGTCAAAATGAAAAAGGAGAAACCGTTTCTCTAACTGATTTTGCAGGCAAAAAATTAATTCTATTTTTCTATCCAAAAGACAATACGCCGACTTGTACCGTCGAAAGCTGCAACTTACGTGATAACTACTCGATGCTACAAGGGAAAGGTTTCGAGATTTTGGGCGTCAGTCCTGACAGCGCGAAGAAGCACCAGAATTTCATTGCAAAACACAATCTGCCTTTTCCATTATTGGTAGATGATAGTTTGGAAACAATTAAAGCTTACGACGTTTGGGGCATAAAAAAAACGTTTGGAAAAGAATATGAAGGGTTGAAGCGAACGACGTTTGTGATTGATGAAAATGGCGTGGTTGAGTTGGTGTTGGAGAAGGTGAAATCGAAGGAACACGCGGCGCAGATTTTGGCAGAATTAGGATAAAAAAGATAGCGGGAGAAAATTGTAAATTTTCTCCCGCTATCAAAACAATCCGCATTGCCTGCGGCAATGCGGGTTAGGACTTGAGGGATGAAAAGTTTTTTACAAAACTTTTCATCCCTCAAACTCCCTCACTATTGCAACTCAAACCGCACCGTCACCCCTGACGAAATATTCGTTTGCGGGAAACCAATAGACGTTTTCGGCGTCGTCTTTGAGTAATCAAAAAACAGTCTAAGCGACAATTGTTTATTCAAGCGATACTCTGCAGATGGATTGATAGAGAGTCGCGTACTACCCCGTGATGGAATTTCAGAACCTTCATTATCGATAATGAATTCATTCGTAATATCATCTCGCAACGAAAAGTCAAAGGCAAGTGTCAAATCTCCCGCTTCTCCTGCACCATTGCCACGATTTCTGACAATGCCTTTTTTCTTACTTTTCGCTTCTTCTTCTGGCGTTGGTTTTTTCTTCTTCTTTTTCTTGGATAGAAACCCAAATTCTACACCATTCAGCGTATAACCAAAGCCGAGAGACCAATCTTCCGCTCGCGTTTCACTCAACTGCCCTAATTCATCAAATAATATCGCCAACTCTCTCGATTTTTTCGATTCAAATCGAATAGACATGGTATTTTTAAAACGCATATCAATACCAATTAATGGACTAAATGCTTCACTAATGACTAGGTTTGGTGTGTTGAACCGAGAATAATAGTTAAAGTTATCCCTTGTCGTATTATAGGTTTGTCCCCCATTCACATAGTCCAAGTTGGTTTGATAACTACTGACTCGCAGCGTTGATTGATAGCCGTGCGATATTTTAAACGATTGGAAAATATTTTTGAACATCGGTAGCTTACCCAAGCCAGTATAATTCAATCGCCAGTTGACTCGTGGCAATTGACTAAATAAGGTCGCCGTATAATCATCCGAAATGCCGACTGTAGTCGGGTCTTCACCAGTATAGGCCGCCAGAAAGGCTGGTATCGAAACACTTTGGTGGTTACCACCATAACCATAAGGAAATCCTAGAGCTCCATAAAGGCTATCTTGGTGTGGTCGTTCTTCATCTGGTGCCAATCTGTTGGCAATAATTATACGATTGTCTTCAAATTCGTTAAAGAGTCCCAGCAATTCACTATCCTTTTTAAATAAGGTCTGCATTGCGAAATAGGTCATTTCATACGTTCCCATGTCGTTAGTTATCGCATGACCGTAATCATTAGATTCTACGTCAAAGGCAAATCGTTCGGTATGGGTTTCTTGATGACTCTTCTCCGCATTCAGTTCTAATTTGAAATCTTTGAAGGGTTCAATCTTTAATTTCGCCTTGTAACGGTCATTCTTCGTTTGCGATACTTTTTCGTATAATTTTGCATTAGGAACAATAAACTGCTTATTTTTATCCAACCAATTTGCCTGTGTTCCCTGACTTGCTAAAGATAAATTGGGTTGAATACCAAAAACAAAATCCCAGCCTGGAGACTCAAAGTTTTTCATTCCAAACAAGTCCACATCTGGTCCATAACCCGGTACGATTGTGCCGAATTCTTCAGAAAAATCCAATTGCAATGACCGAACCATCAATAACGGACGTATCAAAGCTCGCTCAATTTTACTTGGCTCGCGGTCTTTTTTCTTCTTATCCTTCTTGTCTTTTTTACCCTTCTTATCGTCTTTTCCATCTTTCTTCTTATCATCCCTGCTATTTGTATTCCTTCGACCACCCCGTCTTTTACGCGGTTTGCTGTCGATTTTTTTCAAGTATTTAGAATACTTATACAATTTATCAAATTTGAAATCTAATTTCAACGACCGTCGCTGGTTGTTTTCAATTACATTTCCAAATCCTAAAGCAAAGGGGTCAACACTCGCTGCGTGCCATACATAACCCCCATCATAAGTCGCTGTTGCAGAAATCCAATCCATGAATGGGAAATTTTGCAACGGTACTTTAAAGTTCAAATTGATATTTTGCTCAAACCGTTTCGGACGACCAAGATTTTCAATATTGGAAAAAATACTGTCGCGGCGAGTTTGCTTGATGCTCGACACATAGTTCGGGTCATTTGGACTCAACTGATTTCGAACAATCAAACTTTTCTCCGTCGGCTCGTCAATAATGCCTTCAAAATCTGCAAAATAACGCATTTTGAGTGCTTTGAAAAGATCCCAAGACAAATCATAATTTCGATTCCACAAAAACTGCTTATTGAAATAAGTATTGTTTAAAATATCATCGCCTGCAAAACGGTATTTCGTCGTATTGAATTTTCTATCCAATTCGGTAGAAAACGAGAAGGAATTGGGCAATGGATTGAAATTAATCTCTTTGATAAACTTCAAGTACTTGGTATTTTTTATCAATTTATCAAATGGCTTGATAGGCTTCGATTTGATTTTATATTGATAATCCAATGCGCCACGCTCGCGTTCCAATTCATCATTTTCATAATAAGGGTCACTCAAGTTTGTCTTTTCATAATTATAACTCAAACTGAAATTAGAAACATCCCACGGCATCGGTTTTTTATCACCTGTCCTTTCCTTCCGCACATTAGTGAAGTTGTACGTTTTAATGGTTCGAATCGTTTTCGCTTGTTCTCTAATCAGGTCTTTTTCGACTTGGTCATCCGCATCACTAATTTTGTCTGTCAACAAAATATCTTTGTCATACGGGTCATATTCTGGCGTTTCCACCTCTCTGGTATATTGAAAATAAAACGGCACTTTCACGCCCCATTTTTCAGGTAAAAACCTATCCAATTCCATCTGCGTACCGAAGTCAAACTGCCAAATATCTTCCCGTTGTCGTTCGTCTACTCTATCATTAATTTGCCCCCAACCATCGGTCGTATATTTACTCGCAAGCGTCACGGTAGCAAAATCTGCCAATTGCATATCCAAACGCGCGGTCGCTGCTGCCCCACCTTCTTCATCCAGACCAAACACCCGCAATTCGTTCACCCAAACCTCTGCGTTCACCCGTCCATCCTGACCATCGTTAACATTACAAGGGTTACGGATACCAATCAAAATAGATTTCACTTGTCCAAGGTTCGGATTTCCAATAATTTTATAGGTCTCGTTACTTCTAGTTATAATGCCACTCAAATCGGTACCTGGTTCGACAATAAACTCTTCTGACACCGCGGCACTCTTATTTCTCAACCGTTTCATTCTGGTCAATGCTTCAAAGTCAATATTCAAATCATTGATAGCTGGCCAAATCACTCGTTGATAAATGGGGTTTCCTGCCAAAGCGGGGTCAATGGATGATTGAGGCGTGAATTGAATTGGGATTTCGTATTCATAATAATTTTGAGAAAAATCACTACCCAACCGCACAAAAACATTCAATGCGCCATCTTCTAAATCTTCTTCTGCCCCGTTACATTGTGTGGTACTCTCTCCATGAACGAACATTTTCATGCGCTTAAATTGCCGCATATCCATATCCACTAATTTATAAATACCAACCCCTTGTTGGTCAGGCAAATCACAGGCAGTCATGGAGAGCGACTGTTCATTTTGCAAGGCATTGATATTCACACCTAAGGCTTGCTCTCGAATAATACCTGGAGGCAAAATATATCCTGAAGTCTCTTCTACACTTACCGTATTTACATCAAAATTAGCTAAGATTTCATCATTATTCCCTGAATCCGTACTTGGACAAACCGCGTTGTCTTTCAAATCTGTAACATTCTGATACCGTCTCCACTGATTCCGTACCAAGTCCAAAGTGGCAAAACGGAAATTCATCTTAGCTTGAAAATCCTTCATATACATCCGCATAAAACGAATAGAACGGAAGTTTTGAATTCCACCAACTTGCTTAAAGTTTGGATTGCCTGAATTAATCTGGTCCAATGGAATTTTGAAACGATACCAGGTCCGCAAATTGTCAGTTGACTCCACTTGGTCAATAATGTAAGGGTTACTGGCCACATCAATACCGCCTACACCATCATAAGTAATTGGCACTTTATACTGAAAATAAGATTCCAATTCATTCAAGGTATTGTCTCTGTCCAAATCTTCGGTATCCGGTAAGGTTGAGTTGGAACTTGGAACAAGGTTATCATTTTGTGTAGCAGAATTACCTTCCGAACCAAAAAATCGACGATATCTTACAAAAGCATCCGTACCATCTGGATCTGCACGAAAAGAAGCATAATTGTCATTGGCAGGGTCTAGCCTAATTTCATCAACCACTTGTGGATCAACTCCTCCAGCAGTCAATGCATCTAAGTAAGGCTTTTGTCGTAGTTCTTCTTGTTCATCCGAGAGTCCATCAAATCCGACATCTTGTGCCGTTCGATTGGCAGGGTCAATATCAAAACCCGTCGTAATTTGTCGAGTAACTGGCACTGCTCCCCAATTGGTTTGCTTCACCCGCAATCCATCATTATTTGGGCCAGGCAATCCATTTTCAAAAAACTTCCGCGAATCTCGCAAAACATCTTCTGAAATATTTCCTAATTCAAAATAAATAGAACCATCCATTACTCCTTCAGCCGCCAAATCATTTGGATTTCCACTTCCGTCCGTATTCAAATAAGGATTCAACATCCAAAATTCAACAAATTCAATATTCGCTGCTTGAAAGTCATTATTATTCAACGACCGCATAATACCCCCCCAACGACTGGCTGGATTGGACAATCGTCCATTGGTGTTCAGTCCATCTGAAAACTGCGTTCCACCGGGTACATCATAATTATAAGGTCCTCTATCTTCCGGACAATATTGGATATCTAAGGAGATAATTCGATTCTGTAAATTATTGACTGGTGTGAAGTTCGGGAAAACTTCTTCCTGGTCAATTTGCATGGCGTAAGGATTTCCACCATTCCGCGTTTGGTATTGTGGCTCAATCCGCATCCAATTAATCAAGGCACGGTTGACCCCATAATTTAAGTTGTCCACCAAATTCGATTCAGGAAACATTTCATTCCTCGGCGTACTCGCCAATACCCAACCATTCGGACCATTGACCGGCGTCCGCAAATCCAAATTACTCGTCGTTCCCTCAAAGTCATCAATATAAATCACTCCACCGTCTTCATCCGTATTTAGCGTATCTGCTTTTTCATTAATCGCTTTCGAGTGCCCTGGTTTCAAATAAGCCGCTTCCGCAGTGAAGTTAATCGACGATGGTGCTTTGGTATCTATCAATGGTATTTTGTCCACCAATTTTGTCAGCCACGGCGCTTCGTTACTGTACGTCAAATCCAAGCCGTACATTTTATTGTTAATTGGGTCATCTCCAATATTGACTTTTTGTGTAAACGGTCGTTCAAATAACTGCATGAACGTACCTCCAATTATCAAGTTTTTATTGACTTCATAATCCGCCCGAAGTCCGAGCATGGTTTTGGTTTGAAAACCAAATAAAGCACTATCCTCAAAATCAATCGAAATTTTTGATCCCGATTCTAAAATCGCTTCATTCAAAATCCGAACCCGCCCAATCGTATAATCAATCGTATAATCTACATCCCTTATCAATACTCGCCCACCTGCGGTTATCCGTTCTGAATTTGGTGGGATATTAAATGCTCCCAACGAAATATCTGCGGAAACAGCGGATTTGTAAGTACCCTGAATTTTGAAACGGTTCTGGGCCGCTTGTTCTCGCGCTACTGTTACTGTATTGGTATATAAAGTATCGAAAGAAAATTGTTGTGCCAAGGCTGCATTTCCAGTAATCGTTTGAATGGTATCTTTAATAAAACTACCAAAAGGTTCTAATTTTGGAAAGATAATTTTACCACTTCTTGATAAAATGGTGACGCCTTCCACAAAGTCAAATCGCCCATCTCCATCCGGTTGTGGGTCATTTTGGACGTTCAGTCTATCCAGTCCAAAAAGTTGCAAAATCGGTTGATTGTCTAAGCCTGGAACTGGTAAAAATCGTTGCTCTCCATTTCCAGGGTCATCATAAGTAATATCTAAGCGAAAATCTTCTTGTCCAACTTGAAAACCATTGATAGAATAGATATTTTTCATCATCAAATCCCATGCTGGTTTGTCCACATCTTGCAGCGTACTTTTCAGCATTTTACAAATAATCACATCCTGATTTGTGGTATCTTGTGAAGAGGCATCTTGCGTAAATTCCCCAACGGTGTATGAATTATTTTGGTAACTATATCTAAAGGAAACCCCCACTACCTGATCTGGCGGAATGTTGATACCTAAGGAAATAAAACCCAATTGAGGGTGATAACTATATTGACTTGGAGGCAATAAAACTGCAGTTACTTTTTCAAAATCAACGCCTTGCTCTAAGTTAAATTGGCTACTAGACAGCGCTGAGATAACTTCGTCTGTTTTTCGAGTATTTGGATTGGCAATTATTTTTTGATACAATTGGTCATCGTCAATATCAAGCGGCAACCGTTTTTTAAAGCAATCCTCTTCGTCTATTGGTACGGGCTGTAGTGGTGAAAAATCGGGATTTTCACTGGTAAATCGTTCCGTTTCTCCAAGGTCGGTCAATGCCAAAATTTCGTAAGTCTGTGTCACATTACCTCTTGGCTTCACAAAAACCTGAATTTGCTCAATGCTAAAATTTGTATTTAAAACGGGCAATTGTGTTAATGCTTGCTCGTAAGTTTCTCTATTGTAATGCGTCAAAAAGAAGTGACGGTTTTCATCATATTCATCAGCGGCTACTTCAAATGGCTGGATTTGTCCTCCATTTTCAATAACAATTTTTTCTCGCTCAGATTTTTGCTGCGAAGCAACTCCTGTCAAGCGCAATTTTCCCCACTGCGTTTCTACTTTCAAACCAAATAAACTTTCACTACCCGTAATCAACGTTCCTCGCAATGGCAAACTCACATTACCCGCTTCAATGCTTTTGATGATTTCATCTTCGCCAAAATCATCCGTTCCATACTGCAATTTCATTACGTTGTCAAAGTCGAAAGTCGCTTGTGTATCATAGTTGGTATTCAATTTTAATTTTTCACCAATCGAGCCTTCTACATCCATCTTGATATCCATATCAAAATTAAAACCACCTTGGCGCTGTTGTCGCGGAGGACGCCCTGGGTCAGCAGTTCGGCTATAATCCACTCCAAAGGTCAAATCAATACTACCCTGCGGCTGAATGTTGACATCTGTACCCCCAAAAAGACGATCAACGAGACTACTTTTAACGTCAATTTCTGCCAATGGGTCAATTCGTCCACCGATGCCGCGCTGTCCACCACTCGCGCCCGATAGTTCCCGGAAATATTCTTTTTCCTGCTCCTTAGCGATATACTTTTGATATTCATCAATCGTCATATAGCTCGGCGGTCGGAAATATTCGTCTCCCATTTTCTCCGTAATGATGTACTGATTGGTCGTAGGGTCATAATCTACGGTTTTGTCAATAATCTTCGGGTCTTTTAAATCAAACGGATTGGTACTCGGGTCGGTAATGTAATCGCCCGTGCGGTCTTCCAACGGAATGGTATCTAAAACGGCAGCGACAAATTCCTCTGAGTAAGGATTGTCAAAAATTCTCGAATTGTCAGATGCTTTCGTCGAAATCGAAAAAATAGTCGCGAGTAAAACCATTGCTACTAGGTAATATTCTCTTCTCATATCTTTTTGTAGTAGGGATTTAGAAAGTAAATTATCGGTTGATTGCTTTATTTTTTCATTGACCAAGCGCACTGCTTTTAAGTTATGCATCTATCATCTTTTTATAAAACATTCAACCACACTTCCTATAAACTGTCTTTCTAGTAATTATTTATTTTAGGTGTAAACTTTAACGTTCTTTACTCGTTAAATAAAAAAGAAAGCTATATAATTTGAATTCGTTCTTTTCTTTAGTAGAAATGCCAAAGCTAGAGTTAAATATACTTTGTATTTAAGGTGACTTTTAACACCATCACACACGAATACTTTAGCACAAAATTTATAAAAAAGAAGTCTAAACGGCTTAAAAATTCAAGCAACTTCTAAAGTTCTCTGAACGCTAATTTTATCAACTCCTCTACGGAACTCACCTCAGGCTTTTCTCGAAGAATCTTGTTCAATACTTTTTGCGCCTGAATGCGGTTCACCTGAAGAGATACCAATGCACTTAACGCCTCCTGTCGCAATGTATTGTCTGAAGAAGAACCAATTGTAAGCGGCGCCTCCCCTGAATCTTTCAACATCTTATCTTTTAAGTCCAAAATCAGTCTTTTCGCTGTTTTTGGTCCAACACCTTTCACTTTTTTAAAGGCATCTACATCTTCGCTAATGATGGCCATTCGCACATCTTCTGGATTCATAGAAGAAAGTAAAATCTGCGCCGTAGCCGTCCCAATTCCCGATACAGAAATCAATTGCCGAAACAGTTTCCGTTCTTTTTCTTCCGCAAAACCATACAACGTGTGGCTATCTTCTTTCACCTGCAAATGCGTAATAATCTGCACTTTTTCCAACTTCTCAATCTGTGAATAGGTATGTAAGCTTATGTTCACATGATATCCAATACCGCCTGTTTCGACGATGATATAAGTAGGACTTTTGTAAGCAATGACTCCTTTTATAAATGTAATCATTTTTTTGTCTTTAATCGTTGGCTAAAGCTAAAGACCAAAGATCAATAACTAAAAACCCGATAGTTTTCTCTTAGGAAATGACTGCAAAGGAAATTTGCAGGTTGCGTAGAAAAGCAGTTTGTAGCTAAAATGTCCGCTAACTATCTGCAATTCCTTCAAAACAAGAGAATTGCACTAAAGGACGCGAAGATACAAAAAGCCAAAAGACTATTTGTTTGGGCTGTGTTAGAAAACAAAGAAGTTTGAGGATGAAAATGATTTTGCAAAAATCATTTTCATCCTCGAGACCCTCACCTGTACTACCGCAGGTAGTGCGCAATACTTAATATTTAGAGCGAAAAAGTCATTCCTGCTTGGGGCTTTCGGTAGAAGCTCCAAGCTCTATTGGAAAAATTAATATTAAACCTACAAAACTTTAAATTTTTACGCTCCAAGTAAAGTTTCGCTACGCTTCTTTTTCAGCCGTACTTCGTAAATACAATTCATTAAATTGCTGCTCCGCAATCGGCGAAGGTGCATCAATCATCATATCTCGTCCCTGATTATTTTTAGGGAACGCAATGAAGTCTCGAATTGAATAAGAGTTCATCATCACAGCACACAAACGGTCAAAACCGAAAGCAATTCCACCGTGTGGTGGCGCACCATATTCGAATGCTCCCATCAAGAAACCAAATTGTGCTTCCGCTTCTTCTTCGGTAAAACCAAGTAATTTGAAGTTTCGTTCCTGTAACTTTCGGTCGTGAATCCGAATCGAACCACCACCAATTTCTACCCCATTAATCACCAGATCGTAAGCATCCGCGCGAAGTGCTTTCATCGTTTCGTGGTCGCCATTCAGCATTCGTTCTACATCTTCTTTTTTAGGAGAAGTAAACGGATGGTGCATTGCGTGGAAACGTTCCGCATCTTCATCCCATTCCAAAAGCGGAAAGTCAACAACCCACAATGGTTTAAAATCGCCGTCTTTCATCAAGCCCATTCGTCGTCCCATTTCCAAACGCAATTCATTCAATTGCTTACGAACACGGTCAACTTCGCCAGACATAACGAGTAGCAAATCATTCGGTTTTGCGACCATTTTATCCGCCCAAGTCTGCAAAATTTCGTCAGAGAAAAACTTACCGACAGGAGATTTGATACTTCCATCTGCATTGATTTTCACCCAAACCATGCCTTTCGCCCCAATCTGTGGACGCTGCATCCACTCCGTCAATTTCTTAATATCTTTATTAGAATATTGGTCAGCTTGTCCTTCTGCACAAATACCAACCACCAATTCTGCACTGTCAAAAACTGGAAATCCTTTGCCTTGCGCTACGTCATTCAACTCTGTGAATTCCATTCCAAAACGCATATCTGGTTTATCTGAACCAAAACGTCGAGCTGCTTCATCGTAATTCATCAATGGAAAATCTTCCAACTCAATTCCGCGACAAGTTTTAAATAAATCCTTAGTCAAAGCCTCAAATGTATTCAAAATGTCTTCCTGCGTGACAAACGACATCTCGCAATCAATTTGTGTAAACTCCGGCTGTCGGTCTGCCCGCAAATCTTCATCTCTAAAACATTTCACAATCTGGAAATACTTATCCAATCCACTCACCATCAAAATCTGCTTAAACGTCTGCGGCGACTGCGGCAAGGCATAAAATTGCCCAGGATTCATACGACTTGGCACCACGAAATCTCGCGCGCCCTCTGGCGTACTTTTAATCAAAACAGGCGTCTCGACTTCAATAAATCCTTCACTTGCCAAATGCTTTCGCGTCTGAATTGCTACTTCACTACGGAAAATAATTTTTTCCTGTACATTCGGACGACGCAAATCCAAGTAACGGTATTTCATCCGCAAGTCATCACCTCCATCGGTTTTTTCCTCAACGGTAAACGGTGGTGTTTTTGCTGCATTGAGAATTTCTAAACTCGTCACCTCTATTTCAATATTTCCAGTAGGAATTTTTGAATTTTTAGAATGGCGCTCGATTACTTTTCCTTTAGCTTTCACCACGAACTCTCGGCCTAACGTTCTTGCTTTAGCAAACAAGTCTTCCGATGTTTTTTCTTTGCTGAAAAATAATTGAGTAATCCCATATCGATCCCGAAGATTGGTATACATCATGTGTCCTAAATCATTCGATCCTTGCACCCATCCGCTGAGTGTTACTTCCTCTCCTACATTTTCCATGCGCAATTGTCCGCAATTGTGAGTTCGATACATCTTTCTTTACTGTTGGCGGTTGACGGCACATCTTGACGGCCGCTTCCCTGATTATTATGTTTTAAAACACTGATTGTCAGAAAGCAATCAATGCTTATTTATTCTTATATTTATTCATTTGCAAAAATGATGCGCAAAAGTACGGTATATAATAGAAATGGGGGAAATATTTTATTTTTTTCAAAAAAAAGAGGTTGTTTCGGGATGGAAACAACCTCTTTTTTTTGAAAATTAGTTTAGGAAATTGTAAATAATGAAGATAACTAAATACCAAAGCAAAGATAATCAATATTGGCTGAATGAACGTCAGCAATTAGAAAGAAGAAGATGAAAGGCTTTTTTTATACTAAATTCTAGCTACCTAAAACTCTATAATTAGCCAAACTGCTATGTATTTATCCATATTTGGCTAAATAGAGACCACTACTTAGCCAAATATGCAAAAAAACTAAAATTTGGCTAAACAGAAGCTACCAATGAGCCAAATTTCCTCTAAATTTTTAAACAAAAAAAGGGAAGCAAACCCAAGTCCACTTCCCTTTTTTATATTCGCTCACATCTCCGTGAGCCATAACACCGTCTTAATTCAACCGAATCTCATCCTCATTTCCATCATAAAACTGATACTTCGTCAACGCATAATCCGGGTCAGCTGTAATTTTTATCCATTTATACAATTTCAAAAACCATTTCACTTGAATGCTTTTGATACCTTGTTTCAAATATGCCTCTACAAACGGGTGAACTTTGATTATCAAATTTGACTTCGGTCGAGACTGTAAAATAAAGTGCAAATCTCGGTCAATATCATCCGTAATCAAAATTGTCGGATTCACCTGTCCTGAACCTTCGCAAGACGGACATTGTTCTGCCGTATTAATCTTCACTTCCGGCCGCGTCCGCTGTCGCGTAATCTGCATCAAGCCAAACTTACTCAATGGCAAAATTGTATGTTGCGCGCGGTCTTTTTTCATAAACTGCCGCATTGATCGCATCAATTCAATCTTGTTGTCCTTATTGCGCATATCAATGAAATCGACGATAATAATTCCGCCAATATCTCGCAATCGCAACTGCCGTGCAATCTCTTCTGCTGATTCCAAATTCACTGCCATTACTGCCTTTTCTTGGTCAGTACTCGACATTTTATGACCACTATTCACATCAACGACGTGCATCGCTTCCGTGGATTCAATCACCAAATACGCACCACTTTTCATCGTCGCTGTCTTCCCGAAAGAAGCCTTGATTTGACGATTGATAGCAAAGGCATCAAAGATAGGTTTGCGACCTCGATATAAATTTGCAATGCTTACTTTATCAGGGGCAAAATTGGTCAGGTAATTTTGAATATTGTAGAAAAGCTGCTTGTCATTGACTACGATTTTTGTAAAATCATCGGTCAAAATATCACGCAAGATGCTTGATGTTTTATCCAATTCACTCAAGCATTTCATTGGCGGTTTTGCCTTATAAAGTTGCTTGTGAATGTCTTCCCACTTCTGTATCATCAAACCCAATTCTTCGTGCAAATCTGCTACTTTCTTGCCTTCCGCTGCTGTTCTAACAATCACACCGAAATTTTTCGGGCGAATACTATCCACCAATGTACGCAAGCGTTTTCGTTCCTCCGAGTTCGATATTTTCTTAGAAACCGCAATTATATCGTTGAAAGGGGTCAAGACCAAAAAACGCCCAGGAATTGTGATTTCACAACTCAGACGCGGTCCTTTTGTAGAGATTGGTTCTTTCAAAACCTGCACCAAAATCGACTGCCGTTTGCTCAAAACTTGGTCGATTTTACCCGTTTTGATAATCTCTGGCTCAACCTTAAAGTTTTCTAGTTTATGGGTATTCAACTGACCGTTGATAGACCCTTCGGAAAATTTGATGAGTGACCGCAATTTCGGTCCTAAGTCGGTATAGTGCAAAAATGCATCTTTCTTGTGTCCAATGTCCACGAATGCGGCGTTCAAGCCTGGCATCAATTTACGGATACTGCCCAGAAAGATATCTCCGACCGTAAAGTTGTTATTTGTTTTTTGATGATGGATTTCAACGAGTTTCCCGTCTTCCATCAAGCCGATTTTCACATCGGTAGGGGTAGAATCAATGATTAATTCTTTATCCACGACTTACGGTTTTTTGCGAAGTACGAGGGATTTTATCAATTTTTAAATAGAAAAATTAGACTATTTTAAACAAATAAACCGCCTTTAGTGGTACTTCTAAAGTGGAAATAAAGGCTACTTAACCTTAATATTTGATTCGATTGTAAAGTAAAAACGACGTTTTTAGTTCAAATAAATCATACTAATTACAGTAACCTCCCGGCATTTAGATAGGAAACAATATAAGCTAGTCGTTCAAAAATGGATGGAAAAGTCAAAATCTATAGTAATAGAATGAGCAGTTATCAAATAAAAGAGGAGGATTTAGTTTAGTGGGAGAAAGAGTTGGTTTTGGCTGAGTTTAGTTTATCGCTCTCTTATTTTACAAATGTCTTTGATGATAGTTTTGGGTTAAATGAGGAACTCTAATGAATTCTCATTTTCCAATCATTTTAATTTTCATAAAAAAATTGGTCATTTCACTGCATGCTTTTTTTATAGAAAAAAAAATTTTAAAATTTATTTGGGTTAATTTTAAAAAGAATTTCTAAAAAATCGCTTGTTTTAAAAAAGCACAAATTGTTGGTGCGTGTCAATTTCAGTAAACTGAGTTGACGGTATTTTTGACTTAACATTATTTTTGAAGAACGTTCTAAAATTGTTCCTCACCTGAATGCTCAAAATCAGGTTTGGGTAAAATGAAAATTGGTGAATCAGCTGGACGCACCAGCTAATTCACCATATTTACCAGTAACCATTAGTATTTACTAACGGTTCTTTTTCTTATGTCGATTCTTACGCAAACGTTTTTTACGTTTGTGAGTAGATATCTTATGACGCTTTCGCTTCTTTCCACAAGGCATAATATCTCCTTTTAAAGTTTTAAAAAAATAGTTTTATGATGGCTGAACATTAAAAATTAGCATCAACTTTTAATGTTCCTACATTTCAATCTATTGTGTCAGCGCGACACATTTTGCTTGTAAGGCACTTGATTTATCTGCTTGCTTTAACTCCTCGTAAACTTTTGCAAGCATACAAGTGGCATCCACATTTTCAGGTTCTAAAGTCAGTACTTTTTCCAAACGTTGGACTGCTTTTTCAAACTGTCCAGTTTTGAAAGACAACCGTCCCAAATTGGTTAGTACACCAATATCTTCTGGATGTTTTTTATTCAAATCTACCAACATCAAAATTCCTTGCATCGGATTATTCTGTGGTGGATTTTCGGTGTACAACAACGCTAAATTGGTGCGATGTGCTACGTTCGTAGGATTCAAGGAGATTGCACTTTCAAAGGACTCAACCGCCCTTTTGGTACAAAAACTTCTGACTTTATCGACTTTGGCACGTTGCACACATAAAGTGTAAGTTGTACCTGCAATCGACCAAGCCTTCTCTGAATCTTCCTGTTTTTCGGCAATTTGCTGAGCATAATACCCTGATAATTCAGGATGTCCAAACTCAAACCACTTGCCAGCAAGTATTTTCAAATACTCGATTTTCATCGAATCAGTCACAGCGCTTTGCAACTGAGTTTCCAGCCCAAGGATAGTTGCCGAATTGGTAACGTCCATGTCTGATTTGGCATCTTTTAACAAGGAAGCAATATTAGTCGATTCCTGATTAATTGTCCGCTGTTCTTCAATTTGTTGATGCGCCTTCGGTTTGGTATCGCATCCAAGATACAATACACAAAAAAATGCAACTGCACTTAAAACAATACCTATTTGTAATTTTGTCATAAACGCAAAATTAGCTCATTTTTTTGAGCGCACAAAGATAAGAAGGTTTTATGACTTTTTTCTTATTGAAATCTGACATTCTCGTTAAATAAATCTCAAATTCCACTTAAAGGAGCTTTTTTTCAACAAAAATCCCCACAAAAGTTATAAAAAAAATAAGTAAACAAGCGGGAAAGGAAAATGAAGTGGTAAAACATAGAATTGACAATATATACAATAGTGTAAAAACCGTTAAAATCATTTATGAAAAGCTTTTTCAACAATGATGAATGATAAATTATAAACAATAAACTACTTCCTTCCGGAAAATTCATCATTCATCATCTATCATTTATCATCATATAAGAAGTGCTTATCACTCCTAAATCGCGACTTATTTAGCCGTTCTTATCGTCTTTGGGCAATGAATTCACATTGTCTTTCACCTGCTCTGTAAATATTTTTGCAGGTTTGAAAGATGGAATATAATGTTCTGGAATTTCAATCGCCTTATTTTGTTTGATATGACGACCTACTTTTTTCGCTCGTTTCTTTATGACGAAGCTACCAAATCCACGTATGTAAACATTCTCTCCTTCAGACAAAGACCCTTTCACGGATTTGAAGAACTCTTCTAATGTTACAAGTACATCTACTTTCGGTACACCTGTCTTGTCGGAAATGGCCGTTACTAAATCAGCTTTTCTCATCGCTATATTATTGGTTTAGAATAAGTTATGAAAAATCCATTCGAAATGGACAGAGAGTTCGCAAAGGTCGTATTTTTTTTGGGTTTTGAAAATAATTTTCAAGTTATTTTCTATCTTTCCTTAATAATCAATGGATTATGTCTGGTCTTTATGCTTATTTGAACTTATTTCAAATGTAAAATCAAAAAACAGTCCAAAAGCGAAAGAGTTACAAGTTACGAGTTGTAGGTTATGAGTTGCAGGTTGCCAGCGTGATGTCTACGCGCCATGCTGGCAACCCATAAGCCACAACGGACAACCGTAATCCACAGAAAAAAAATGCTAGCTCACCGCCAGTAAGCCGTTAGCTTTGTTATCTTTGCAGCTTATAATATGTAATGGTAAAAATGAAACCTCAAAAAACGATGTACGCATCCGATTGTGGCTCATTCTAAATTGTTCATTCTTACTTAGACCTGTTACCGAAATATAACCGGTCATATCTAAATTTCAGTTAATCATTTCTATTTCGGTAACAAGCCTATTATCAATTCAAAATATATGCTGCTATCCATGACTGGCTTTGGCCGGGGAACGAATTCGCTTGGGGATAAAACGATTACGATTGAAGTTCGATCGCTAAATAGTAAATTTACGGATATTCGATTCAAATGTCCCAGTACCTATCGCGAGAAAGAACCAGTGATGCGTAAGCGAATTACCACGTTTGCCGAACGAGGAAAACTGGATGTAACCATCGACGTTAAATCTTTAACCGGTGACGATGATTTTGGTTTGAATGTGCCATTATATAAAAAATACTATACGGAATTATCCAAAATTCATGAGGAAATGGGTGTGCCTGCTGGCGATTTGACCCAAGCAATTTTAAGAATTCAGAATGTCGTTGCCTCGCCTGATTCTCGAATGACCAAAGAAGAATGGGAAGCAGTTCAGAAAACATTGGACGATGCGCTTGCCCATTTTGATACCTTTAGAAAATCAGAAGGCAAAGCGATGGAGGTGGATTTGCGAGGTCGAATTGCTAATATTGGAGAAGCGTTGGCAAAGGTTGACCCTCATGAAACAGGGCGAATTGATAAATTGAAAGCGCGCTTGCGCCAAAATTTGGAAGATTTCCTAGGAAAAGACAATGTGGATGAAAATCGTTTTGAGCAAGAAATCATTTTCTACTTAGAAAAAATTGACATCAACGAAGAGAAGCAACGTCTGGGTCAACACCTTATTTACTTCATCGAACAATTGGATGGAAAAGATACTTTAAAAGGTCGAAAATTGAGCTTTATCAGTCAAGAAATGGGACGTGAAATCAATACCTTAGGTGCAAAAGCCTATTCTTCAGACATCCAAAAATTGGTGGTCTTCATGAAGGATGAATTAGAAAAAATAAAAGAACAAGTCGCAAACGCAGTATAGCGCGTTGCGAGTTGCATGTAAGACGAGTCTACGTTAAGTTGGCAACTCGCAACTTGCAACCCGCAATCCCTACACGCAACTCGGAAACATGAGCAAGCTTATTATTATTACCGCCCCGTCGGGAGGTGGAAAAACGACCATCGTTAATCATTTACTGGACAAATTTGATAACTTGTCTTTTTCGGTATCGGCTACCACACGAAAGCCGCGGCCAGGCGAAGAAGAAGGCAAAGCTTATTATTTTTTAGAATGGGACAAATTTGATGATCTGGTTCAAGAAAAAGCCTTTGTCGAATGGGAATTAATTTACCCAGGACAACGCTCAGGAACGCTAAAAAAAGAAGTGGAAAGGCTTTGGCAAGAAGATATAAATGTGCTGTTTGATATTGAGGTGAAAGGGGCTAAGAATATTAAAGAAATCTACCCCGAAGCATTGGCAATTTTTATTAAGCCACCGACTCCAGCCATTCTTTTTGAACGGCTGCGCAATCGAAAAACGGAGGATGAAAAAAGCCTGCGTGCACGCATCAAACGGGCGAAAATGGAATTGACTTACGAACATGAATTCGATAAAGTGTTAATTAATGACGTACTGGAAGTAGCCTTACAAGATGCAGAGAAAATGGTACGTGATTTTTTAAATTTATCAGAAAAGTCAACATCTAAAAAGTAAATTTAACGCAAGGTGACTTCATAGCATCAATCAACTAATTTTCTAAATTAACTTATTCTTTTACCGTTACTTAATCAACCAACTTAAGTGCTTTCAATATTTAGAACCAATCATATTCTAACCAGCATTTTGCTAATTTTCTACATTTTACTGTTGTGGGGATCTTTGTTTATGGTGCCAAGTGAATGGTTGCCAGAAGCTACTGGTATATTCACTAATGACGTTTGGGGCTGGTTGAGTGAAAATAATTGGTTGAATCGAGGCGTCGCGATTTTTTTACTGCTGTTCAATGCGACAATTCTAAATTATATCGTCTCAGAACATCGGATTGAGTATGAAACGACCCTGTTTCCTGGGCTGTTTTACATTTTAGTATCCTCGGCAATACCTGATTTTTTGCATTTATCACCAATATTGATGGCAAATACTTTTTTAATTTTTGCGCTTTTCAATCTGGTCAAAACTTATAAAAACAACAATTGCGCTTCCCTCATTTTCGATATTGGTTTTTGGGTCGCAGTAGCAAGTTTGTTTTACTTCTCCTTTGCCTTTTTTACTTTATGGGGATTGGTCTGTTTGAGCGTCTTAAGGGCATCTAAATTGAAGGAGTGGTTGATGATAATCTCCGGTTTTCTTCTCCCTTATTTATTAATTGGTACTTATTTTTTCTGGTTCGACCAATTTGGCGAGTTTTGGACACAGCAAGTCAGTCAGAACTTATCCTTTTTAAGTTTTAACGGAAATAGCGATATTACGACGACGACGAAATTAGTCTGCTTTAGCCTACTTATTTTGTTTGCCCTCGGTAGCGCAGGGATGTATAATTTTAAAAAGAACATTCAGATTCAAAAGAAAATCACGGTACTTTATTGGCTATTGTTTTTTGCGGGCATCACCGTTTTATTTCAAACCAATGTGACTATCGCGCATTTTCAAATCATTGCTGTTCCAATAGGCATATTTTTAGCAATGTCCTTTTCAAACATGACTTCGCGGTGGGCAGAATCCTTTCATTTTTTATTATTAGTCTTGATTTTAGCCTTGCAATTCAAAAATATTTTAATCTAAGTAACGATAAAATAATAAGTCCGACAAGTTAGACAGTGGATAATTTTTCTCAGTTTTTACTTGAAAGAAGGATAATTGTTGATGCTTTGACTGATTTCAAGTAAAAAATGAGGAAAATTTGCCCTGTCTAAATGGCGGAGTTATTATTTTATCGTTACTTAGTATTCACGTTTCGCTGAAAAATCAGCTTAAAAAATAAAATTCGTAAACTCGTGCTATGATAACAGAACGAGTAGACGATATACCAGTACTTCTTGCGGAATTCCAAAAGAGTAACCTCGCAGAATTATTAACAGAACGAAGTCCCGACCATGGCAATTGGAAAGGTGCAGACAGTGGGAAAGTCGCTGTTTTATTTTTGACATAAGTGTTGTCTTGTGCCGACCATCGAACTAGTCACGTAGAAAAATGGGCTGAACGACGCATTCATACCTTGAGATTATGCAGTGATACGCCAGGTTTAAATCCATTGGATTTGACGGATGATAGATTGGGTATTATTTTGGATAAATACTTTGATGATGAAAAGTG
>JBLHWU010000039.1:0-34989 GCA_047629355.1 Saprospiraceae bacterium
AATGTCCAAAGTCCTCGATTCATGTTGTTGAAATTTTGAAAAGCTCCTATCCATTAAAAGGTAGAGCTGATTGATTTTAAGTTAGCGTATTATTTTGAAAGCGCGTGTACCGCAAAATTTTAGTCTGCGAATGTCACGTCTTTTCAAAAAAAACTAAAATGTACTCATTGTACCAACGCCAGTTGGACGCAAACTGGAAGTCTGCGGTACACTAATTCTCTTGCAAAGGAAAGGAATTTTGTAGAACAAAGTTTAAATAATTGTCTAGTACTGCATTAGTCTTTGTTCAAAAAGCTAAATTTTGCCAAAAAGCCCTACGAAAATATGCAAAAGGCTATTTGATTTTGTCCGCTGAAGGCAAGTCCAAGTTTTTTACAAACACCGTATATATTATAAGGTGTATTTTTGCATAATGGGCTTACAAATTTTTTAAGCCCTATTTCTTTTTACAAAACCACATTATAGTATGAAAATTAAGTTATTACTAATCTTTTCCTTATTTTATTTGCAATTATCTGCACAAAATTTTCCAACGGACTACCGCATTGCCTTGACGGTCGAATCTTTGGACATGGTCCAAAAAATGACCATGCCTGCTTTGGATAATCAAACCTTGCTCGATGAGGAATTGCAACGTCGAGGTCCAGGCATCGCTCCAAAATATGCTGAAAATATGCAGGTGGACATCACGCCTGATACACATGGAAATTGGGAAGATCTATCCGATGGCAATTCTGTCTGGCGTATGAAAATCAAGTCAGCAGGGGCAAAGTCTTTGAATCTTGGATTTTCCAAATACCTAATGCCGAACGGTGGGACCTTGATTCTTTACACGCCAAATTATGAGCGAGTAATGGGACCGTTTACACCCGCAGACAA
The DNA here is from genome assembly GCA_047629355.1 of Saprospiraceae bacterium. Taxonomy (GTDB): domain Bacteria; phylum Bacteroidota; class Bacteroidia; order Chitinophagales; family Saprospiraceae; genus CAYUNA01. The sequence goes on from JBLHWU010000039.1 coordinate 880, forward strand.
CGAAGAGCATGAGCAATTGTGGACGCCGGTGTTGGATGGCGACGAATTGGTAATTGAAGTACAGTTACCGACTTCAGAAAAATCTAATTTACAATTAGAACTGAGCTATGTCAATCATGATTTTTTGGGTTTTACGACAATGGGTTCAGCAATAATTTCAGGTTCTTGTAATTTGGATGTGATTTGTGGCGCAGTTGATGGTTGGGGTATTGTAGATGATTATCGCGACATCATTCAATCCGTAGCAGTGATTGGTACTGGAGGCGGTACTTTTTGTACTGGCTTTTTGGTGAATAATGCAAACAATGATTGTAGACCTTTTTTCATGACAGCTGATCACTGCGGAATTACTAGCGGAAGTGCAGCATCGTTAGTTACCTACTGGAATTTTTTCAACAGTACTTGCCGCGAGCCAGGCTCAGGAGCAAGTGGCGGAAATGGGGACGGTTCATTAGCCGATTTCAATACAGGAGCGATTTTCCGAGCAGCTTGGTCGCTTTCGGATATGACTTTAGTGGAATTAGATGACCCTGTTTCTGAAACCGCAGATGCATTTTTTGCAGGTTGGGACGCTTCTTTTACGCCAGCAACGGATACTGTGATTGGCATTCACCACCCAAGTACCGACGAAAAACGAATTAGTTTTGATTTTGACGAAGCTTTCGCAGCAGATGGCTTTTCTACGACTCCTAATCCAAATGGCGACCACTTTACCGTTGCCGATTGGGATATTGGAACAACGGAACCAGGTTCGTCTGGCTCCCCGTTATTCAATGCTCAAAAGCAAGTTATCGGTCAATTGCATGGTGGCGGCGCGGCTTGTGGCAATGATTCTTATGATACTTATGGTTGGTTTCATACTTCTTGGGAAGGCGGCGGAACTTCTGCTACTCGCTTGAAAGATTGGCTTGACCCTGACAATACTGGAACGTTAGTTATCGACGGACATTCGCAACAACAGTGCAACTTTTTTGTAGAAGGAACGCCATCAAGTATAGAAGTTTGTACGCCAGATGATGCCGTTTATACCGTTTCTGCAACGGAGAATTTCATTGGTGATGTTACTTTGTCGGTAACCAATGTACCTGCTGGAGTAACGGCAACTTTTGCTGAAAACCCAATTGCACCGGGTGCGTCAACAACTTTAACGCTTACGGATACCAATGCGATAGCAGCAGGAACTTATACCTTAAATTTGGAAGGAACAGATGGCGCAAATTCCAACGCGAACATGCTGACCTTGATGACATTTGCAGACGTCCCAGCACCAAGTGTTTTACAAATACCAATGCTTGGCGCTTCCGATATTTTGACTTCACCAATATTTGAATGGGAGGCAGAATCAGGCGTATTATATGATATAGAAATTTCAACAACGGATGATTTCATGAATACCGTAGCATTTGCTAATGATATAACGGATGGCATGTATCAAGGTGAAGGACTGACTACGAGCACGATGTATTTTTGGCGCGTCAAAGGCTCCAACCTTTGTGGTGATGGCAATTTTTCCAGTACGCATTTCTTTACAACAGCGAATATTTTCTGCGGACCAAATGTTGCTACGGATATTCCTGTTGAAATTAGTGACGGACCAGCAAATATAATTACCTCGACTTTAGAAGTGATGACGTCGGGCTTAATTGACGATTTGAACATTTTTGATTTAAATATTGACCATACTTATATTGGTGATTTGGCAGTGACTCTGACTTCTCCAGAAGGAACGACGATTGAATTGGTCAGTTTTCAAGGAGAAGGTTGTGACCAAGATGATGTTGCCTTGAGTTTTGATGATGATGCGACGACTCCTTATGCGACTTTGGAGAGTCTATGTGATGCTGCATCTCCTGCTGCTGGCGGAACGTTCCAACCATTGCAAGCACTATCTGCATTTAACGGTGAAATCGCACAAGGTGTTTGGACGTTGACTGTAGAGGATGCTGCTGGGGCAGACGGTGGTGCATTGACAAGCTGGAATTTAGATATTTGTAGCCTTGTTGCAGATGATTTCAGTTTCGCTCCTTCTCCATCAACAATCGAATCCTGTATTAATGATATGGCTACTTTTACCATTGCTATCGGTGGCGCATTTGATGATAATGGGGTAATGCTTTCGGCAAATAACTTACCGATGGGCGCGACGGCTTCTTTTAGTCAAAATCCAGCAGCAGCAGGTTCTGTAGTAACGGTTACTTTAGCAAATGTGAGCCAAGCAGGCGGTTTTTCTATCGAGATAATTGGTGATGATGGCGTCAATATTCCAGTGGAAGCTGGTTTGATTTGGAATATCAATGGATTACCAGCGGAATCAACTGCAGTCAATCCAGCAAATAATGCAATGGACCAGCCTATCTCCGGTTTGGTTATCGAATGGGATGACATTAGTGGCGCAACTGGCTATGATTTTACTTTAGCAACCGACCCTGATTTTAATAACATTGTTATCAGTGCGTTCTCGACCGATAATCAATTTGATAATTTTGGAAGTTTAGAATATGGTACGACTTATTTCTGGATGGTCATAACGTTTAATGACTGTGGCGAGACGACTTCTGAAGTTTTCAGCTTTACCACGTTCCCTGATTTGACCGTTAGTTTAAGTCCAGATGACCAAACGCTTTGTTCGGGAGACAACGGGGCTTTTAACTTAGAAATAGGCGCTGGTTTTGAAACCGCAACGATTACCGCAAACAATTTACCAGGGTCTGCAACGATCAATTACAGCATGAATCCGGCACCGGGCGGCACGACGGTTACGGCCACTTTAGGTAATTTAGTAACGGTTCTAGAAGGCACCTACACGATTGATTTTACCATCGAAGATGACAATGGAACGACCAATGAATCTGCAACGATTACCGTTGAAACACCACCTGCTATTCCAGTTTTGGAGTTACCAGGAAATGGTGCAGGTATGATTGCGGTATCAGGTATCAATTTCAACTGGGAAGCTATTGCAGGTACGAGTGGCTACTTCGTAGAAATCTCGTTGAATGAAGACTTTACCGATGTGGTAGAGTCTGGTAATGTGGCTTTTAACAACTATTTTTCCCAGAATGAATTGGACAATGAAACCCTTTATTTCTGGCGAATTACCGCCAATAATCCATGTGGTGGTTCCGTATCACTGGTATTCAATTTTACAACAGAAATGTTGGATAGCACTCATGAAATACAAGGCGTTGAGTTGACTCTGCAACCGAATCCAACGCGTAATTTTGTCAATGTTTCTTTATCAGCACCATTGAATGAAATGATTGCCATCGATGTCTATGCGATTAATGGACAGCTATTGCAAACGGCTGTTTTTAATGGAAATGCTACACAACATCAAATTGATTTGTCGAGCTACTCGGCAGGCGTTTATTTGGTGAAACTCCTGGCTGGAAATGAGGTCATTGTGGAACGTATTGTTTTAGAAAAATAAGGGCAAAAGAGATAGCCTAAGTAGCGGTAAAATAATAAGTCCGCCATCTGGCAACATTTATTTTGGTCTTTTTCTCCACTTCGGTCGAAATGACAAAAGATGTTTACTTTTGAAATAGGACCCTACATAATGACTGTTTCAAAAGTGGGAAATAAGGGTAAAAGAAATGTTGCCAGATGGCGGAATTATTTTTTTACCGTTACTAAGAGGGTTTGAGGGGGAGAGAAAATGATTTTGTGAAAATCGTTTTCTCTCCCCCTCAAACCCTCTCCTCTTCCCACTTGTTCTGCCGTTAGGCACGTAGAAAAGAGGATAAGAACGTGGATTTACTTTATTGGGTGGTTTTTTTGTTATTCAAAAAGTTCACCTCTGACTTATTTTACTTCCAAGTAAGAATCTTTCATAAAAAAAACCGACCTTTGCGGTCAAGTTATAAAAAATTAAATATTTATTATTTTGAAATTCATAGATTTTAACCTTAGTGATCCTTTGATGGATGGGCTGGATGCGATGGGATTTGAGACGGCGACGCCGATTCAAGAAAAGGCGATTCCGGTAATTTTGGCTGGTAAAGACTTGATTGGTTGTGCGCAGACGGGGACTGGAAAAACGGCAGCATTTCTATTGCCTGTTCTCAATAAACTGACTTCTGAACAGCAAAAAAGCAATTCTGTTAATACATTAATATTAGTACCGACGCGAGAGTTGGCGATTCAGATTGACCGACAGTTGGAGGGCTTCGCGTATTTTACGGGGACGAGTTCGATGGCGATTTATGGAGGGCGAGATGGGGAGTCGTTTGCACAAGAGAAGAAGGCGTTTTCAATGGGTGCAGATATTATTGTCGCTACTCCAGGACGCTTAATTGCGCATTTGAATTTAGGTTATGTCAAGTTGGGCGGTTTGAAACACCTGATTTTGGATGAAGCAGACCGAATGCTTGATATGGGCTTTGTCAGTGATATTGAAAAGATTTCTAGCTTTTTGCCGAAAGACCGTCAAACTTTGTTATTTTCAGCGACGATGCCGACCAAGATACGAAAATTAGCATCTACTTTGTTGAATGATCCAGAGCAGATTACTTTTAAAGTATCGCAGCCAGCAGCAGGAATTTTGCAAGCAGCATATGAGGTAGAGGACGACCAAAAGTTGCCCTTGCTGAAACACAAATTGAAAGACCGCAAAGATAAAGAAGGGCAGATTATCGTTTTTGCTTCAACCAAATTGAAGGTGAAAGCGATTGCATCTAACTTGAAAAGAATCGGGCTGAATGTCAATGAGATGCACTCCGATTTTGACCAAGACCATCGAGAGCAAGTGATTTCAGACTTTCGCGCCAATCGACTAAAAATCTTGGTAGCGACTGATATTTTATCGCGTGGAATCGATGTGAAAGGCATTGCATTAGTTATTAATTACGATGTGCCGCCAGACCCAGAGGATTATATTCACCGTATCGGACGGACAGCACGGGCAGATTCAGAAGGTGTCGCAATTACGTTGATTAATAGCAAAGACCGTCGGAAATTTGGCAATATTGAACGGATGATGAAGAAGGAAGTGAAGAAATTGAAAATACCTGCGGAAATTGCTGGACAAAGAGAAGAAGCACCAGGTAGCCGTCCACAAAACAGACGTTCAGGTGGCGGCGGACGTGGTCGCAATGACCGTTCTTCAGGTGGTGGCAATCGAAGAGGCGGTGCTGGTTTTTCCAGATAATCATCAAATCTAATTAGTCTAATTTAAAATGGGGGTAAGCATTTGCCCCCTTCCAAAATATTGTTTCTTGTTTAATGTATTTTACAAATAATCAGCCATTCTTTTTAAATTATTATACTAAAAAATAATGTTCGTTCTTTTTTGCCAAAATCTTACCTACTTTCTGGAAATAACATTTTCTTTGTTATGTTTTTAGAAAAGGCAAATTTTTAAAGTCTTAACTTTCTCAGAATAAAAAACCATTTTCACCTCTGAAAAAGTTGCTACAACTCTCAACCCAGAACTCAACTAACTATGAGAAACAACTGCATCGAATGCAACGACGAATTTATTGGTCGTTCGGATAAAAAATTCTGCTCGACCGAATGCCGAAGTACTTATAACAACCGACTTAATAGTGATTCTTCTAATTTTATGCGGAATATCAACAATATTTTACGCAAAAACCGGCGCATTTTAGGGGAGCTCAATCCAAATGGAAAGATTAAAATTCATCGGGATAAATTGACGGAGCGCGGGTTTAAATTCAGTTATTTTACCAATGTTTACAAAACGAAAAACGGGAATGCTTACCATTTTTGCTACGACCAAGGGTATTTAGAATTGGAGGAGAATATGTTTACGTTGGTGGTGCGGCAGAGTTATGTAGAGTAGATTTTATTTCACTACAACCCCATCAATTTTCCCCATTGCCCGAAATAACAATCCCGCTGCCAAACCAAATACAAATCCACCAATGTGCGCCCAATAGGCTATATTATCCATTTCTAAATTAATCGCTTCAAACGACGCCATTCCAGCCACCATTTGCTGTCCAATCCAAAATAATAAAAAGACAAATGCAGGGACATTTATCAATGTAATAAAAAACAGCATTTTGATTTTTGACTTTGGAAACATCACCAAATACGCGCCCATCACTGCTGAAATTGCACCACTCGCACCCACCATTGGAATCGTACTTGCGGGCTCAAAATAAATATGCCCAGCTACTGCCGCCAAGCCACCACAAACGTAAAACAACAAGAAAGTAGCATTGCCAATCGTCGCCTCGATATTATCTGCAAAGACCCATAAAAAGACCATATTGCCAATCAAGTGCATCCAACCACCGTGCATAAACATGGAAGAAATCAGCGTATGCCAATCCTCACCTGCCACGATTTCAACGGGAATTGCGCCGTATTCCGTAATGAATCCAGAGAGTTGCCCCTGTGCTTGTAACGAAGATTCTAATAGAAAAACCGCGATATTAAGGACAATAAAACTGTAGCTGAAGAGTGGGAAATAGCCGCCTTGGACTTGTTCGTCACCGATTGGAAAAATCATGAAATGTATTTTAAGAGAGGTCAGAAGTCAGACCGCTGGCGCTGTCAGATGTCAGAGTTACTGCGTGATTTCTGGCAGCACAGTGGTCTGACTTCTGACCTCTGACTTCTTCTAAAGATTTCAAAGGTAAAAAAAATGCTTAGAGATTGGTATATCTCTAAGCATTTTGTAAAAATCGTAGGAAATGAGGTGGTTATTTTTGACCAATCGTTCCTTTATTTTTTTTAGCGAAAACATCCAAGCCACATTCCAAAAATTCTAAATAATCGTCCGCCCCTTCTTTATAACCACGAGGTGCAGCCAATACGCTTTCGTCAGGACTCATCATGACATATAACGGTTGAGAATTTTGTTGGAAATTGACGATTTGAAAATCTGCCCATTTGTTTCCGATATTTCTTAATTTGGATTCTCTTGATTTAGAAATCAGCTCTGTTTCTAATTTTTTTCTATCATCAACGTACAAAGAGATTAGAACAAAATCCTGAGCAATTTTATTCCAAACGCCATCTTCTATCCAAATGTGTTCTTCTGTTTTTCTACAATTTACGCAACCATGTCCAGTAAAATCTAACAAAATTGGTAGATTTTCTTCCTTTGCATACGCCAAACCTTCGTAATAATCTTTGAAACAATCTAAGTTGTTCGCACATTTTGTAAAGGATGGATATTTAGCTTTAATCTCGGCATTCGGCACTGGACTTGGCAAGAACATATTGTAGTGTGCTGGTGGTGCTAAACCACTCATTGCTGCTAATGAATTATAAGCTTGCGTTTTCTCGTTAAACATAAAACCCGTTGCTAAGTATAAGGTCGCTGCTCCAAAAAGCGCTGTGAAAAATAACCTTCCTGGCGTATAATTTGTTTTTGGGCTATCATGTGGAAATTTAATAAAACCTAGCAAATAAGCTGTTGTTGCTGCAAAAATCAATACCCAAAGTCCCACAAATAACTCGTAAGGAAGAATTCCCCAGCCCATTGTCATGTCTGCTACAGATAAGAATTTCAAGGCCAATGCTAATTCTAAAAACCCTAAAACAACTTTCACAGAAGACATCCAACCACCAGATTTTGGTAGAGAATTTAACCAACCTGGAAAGGCTGCAAAAAGTCCAAAGGGTAAAGCTAAAGCCGTTGAAAATCCAAGCATTACGATTAGCGGTCCACTGGGATTTTTAGCAGATTCAACTAAGGCCGTTCCGATAATCGGACCTGTACAGGAAAAGGAGACGAGTGCCAAAGTAAAAGCCATGAAAAATATTCCTACCAAACCACCTTTATCTGCCATCGTATCACTTTTATTTGCCCAAGAACTTGGTAAAGTGATTTCATAATAGCCAAAAAAGGAAAAGGCAAAAAGGATAAAAACTAAGAAGAATAACACATTGGCAATCGCATTTGTTGATAAAGCATTCAACGCTTCGGGGCCGAAAACAGCCGTAATAATCAATCCTAAACCAACATAAATAACGATAATAGATAAGCCATAAATCAAAGCATTACGAATTCCTGTTGCTTTGTTTGTACTACTTTTCGTAAAATAACTAACCGTCAAAGGAATCATCGGAAAGACACAAGGTGTCAACAATGCCAATAAACCACCTAAGAATCCAAAAACGAAAGTCATTATTAGTCCTTGTCCTTTAGCATTATCTTCCGCACCACAATCACCAATCGGATTTTTATATGTTGCTTGAATGGTTGCGATTTCTTGGTCAATCACATTGCCTTCCATTGGAACATTCACGGTACCGTCACCGCCCGCAACTACTGGTGAAATCACCGTCTTCTCCATCGCCGCATTCCCAATCAACGCCTGCATACTCGAAAAATCTACTTTAAACGGAACTTCCGTCGGCGGCAAACATCGCGTGTCATCACAAGTCATAAACTCAACCGCTCCGGTCAATGGTTTGGTCAAATCTGCCGCCGTGACACTTTGCCGCATCGTGAACGCTTTTTTGAATTTGGTCACGTCCATTTTGAACATTTTATCAAATCCAGAAACTTTATCCTTACTTTCCTCTGCTGCTTTGCCTATTATTTTTACCACATCATTATCATCCCAATACAAAGTCGTCGGCACGGGTCCATCTTCGCCTTCCAAGAACTGCGAATAGACATACCAGCCTTTTTGAATATTGGCTTTTAGTAATAAATCAAAAGTATTACCGCCCGTTTTTTCAACAGTCATATCCCATTTTACAGGGTCAAGTAAGCCCGATTGTGCTTGTTTTGCAGGAGCTGAGTCTTCTTTCGCTGGGTTGTTGTCGATTGCTTCTTTATCGACAATTTTTAAATCCTCTGTCGGAGTTGCTGCTGTTTTTTTCTTTTTTAAGGTAAAAGAAAAATCCACCTCCTCTGGCGGTAAACAACGAGCATCATCACAAGTCATAAATTCAAAATACCCTTTAACAGGCTGAGTATCATCGGTAACTTTGACCTTTTGCACAAAGCTTACTTGCTTGGAAAATTTGATAACTTCCATCTCGAACAACTTGTCGTAGCCCGATTTTTTATGGGAACTGCGCTCCTCATTTTTACCAACCAAAGCATACGTACCTGAATTTCCTTCATAATTAAACGAAGTTGGAATGGGTCCATCTTCGCCGTCTAAATATTGCGAATAGATATACCAACCATCGTCAAGACTGGCGGTGTAGATGATTTCAAATTCGTCATCACTGAGTTGGTTTTGTGTAAATGTCCATTTGACCGGTTCGAGAATCTGCGCGGAGGCAAATTGCGCCGTCAAAAATAGGGCAAGATAGGTGATAAAAACTCTCATGCTTTTAGTTGTTGAATAGTTGATAAGTTGATTGATTTGATTGGCTCGATTATCTTGATCAACTCGATTAGTAGCGCTAATCGAAATAACCAAGTCTATCGAATTAATCATTTGAGCTTAATTTCGAAAGTGACTTCCTCTGGCGGCAAACATCGCATTTCATCGCAAGTCATATAAGTTAATGCACCAGAAATTTTGTCCACTTCCTTACTGACTGTCACTTTTTGAGTAAATGTAGCTGTTCCTCCAAACTTCACCAAGTTCATATCAAACAATTCGTCGTAGCCTTCTTTTTTAGAAGTACCTGTTTCGGTAGTTTTTCCAACTAGTTGAACGTTGGCATTTTTACCAAAATCGAAAGAGGTTGGTATTGGGCCATCGTCGCCTAAAAACTGAGAATATAAATACCAACCGTCATCTAAAGTCGCCGTAAAAATTAAGTTATACTCGGTATCACTGATTTTTTCAGCCTTCGAGTCCCAGCTCACAGGGTCTGAAATTTGTCCAATCGCAATATTGGACACTACCATAAGGGCGCAAAAGAGGAATATGTTTTTCATGATAAGTAGTAATTTAATGGAAATTTTTGTGAATAACTTCTTTGTGAATGTCCCGTTAATGATGCAAAAATAGTGCAGGAAATTAGCATCCGTTGTATATTCATTGGCAAATAATATAAAATTAACGCAAATACTAAAGGAGCGTTATGGAGATGTTTTTTTCGCGTTAAAAATAGGGGTTTTTTAACAAAAGGTATTTAAAAATGGCTAAGTACAATCCCAATTATACATCACCTTTGAAAAATCTCGCTTTTCCAAATCTTCCTTTGTAATAAAGAAACTTCCCACACCAACGTCGCCCCACATGCTTTCAATATCAGAATCGGAGTCTAATTGAAACAACAATTCATACTTCTCCTCCAAATCATAACGAGGGTCTTCTTGGGTAAACGATGGGTAGCCCCACAATTTATGTCCGACGCTGCTACTCAATTTTAAATAAGAAGTATAAAGTCTCGCTTCTTCGTCTTCATCCTCCGTTTCAAAAAAGTCAAAGCCAATCATTTCTTCAAATCGGTAATCTGACGTCGGAATTGTGCTGCGGCTTGCTTCAAATTTTAATGGATAAGAAACATCCGGGACAATGGGTAAGTCTTCGTAATTTCTATCGTTTAAAAAAGAGAAATCCGTCACCAACTTACCCGCATCTTCTTCCACATTTTCAAAATAGAGCACGCGAAAATTATTCTGGTCAAATGGTTTTCCAAAATCCAAACCATACGAACCTTCATCATTGATATAAAACTGCAAAATACCTTTCTCGGGCAAAGGCTGCATCTTTGGAACTTCCGAAAAATTGATTTGCGCTAAAAAGTATAAGGCTTTCCCATCGCTATTTCTTGGAAAATCAACATCCGCTGGCAAATAGGGCACTCCGCCAATCTTGCTTTCCCAAAGCGTCGGAAAACTGGCAGTTTGTGGAACAATCCGAATGTGCGGCTTCACCGTTGGTTCGAGTTGCGCCCGAAATGGTTCTAATTCTATTGGAAGTGGTAGTTTTAAATTCATGGGGCAAAATTATAAAATGAAAGTGGATTTACAAAGAAAACGAGCGGTCAGCGGTCAGACCATTTCATTGTCAGAGATCAGATTGAACTCGCGAATTGTCTGACCTCTGACAGCAAAGCGGTCTAACTTCTGGCTTCTCGTTTTATTTTGTCCGCCGATTTTCAAATTTCCATTTCCTTTTTTCAAAAATCAACGTGTTTTACAATCAATGTGTACTTTCGCCGTGTGCTTCTCAAATCAAATTAATAACCATCATTTTTATAAAAAAAGAATTACAGTATGAAGAATTTCTCACTATTTATATTACTCTGTTGCCTTTTTTCGGTAACGACCAACGCTCAACAATTAGACCATGTTCAAGGTGATTTTTTGGTACAAATTTCGAAAGAAGCCAATATTTTAACTTTAGAAAGAAATTTAGGAACGTTTGAAGGTAAACCGACAAGATTGAAAGTGGTCAAAGAAGCTTCCAAACCGTTTCGTATTTGGTTAATTAATTTTGACCACACTACGATTAACGAAGCTGACTTTTTAGCACACCTTTGGCGACAGCCAGAAGTTGAAGTGGCACAAGTCAATCACTTAATCTCTAAACGGCAAACCGTGCCAGATGATACGGACTTTAATCAACAATGGCATTGGGTCAATGATGGTTCGATGGGCGGTACTGCCGACGCAGATGTCGATGCTGACCTTGTCTGGGATTTGACCACAGGCGGACAGACGCAAACGGGCAACCACGAAATTGTCGTTTGTGTAATTGAAGGCGCAAATTACAACCATGAAGACCTCATTGATAACCACTGGGTCAACAATGCTGAAATTCCTGATGATGGCATTGATAACGACGACAATGGTTATATTGACGATTACCATGGCTGGAATCCAGCAGGCAACAATGACGATGTAGGAACAGGCGGACACGGTACGCAAGTAAACGGAATGATTGGTGCAGTTGGTAACAACATGCAAGGCGCGACAGGCATCAACTGGAATGTGAAAATCATGAATGTCGATTACGCGAATACGCAAGAAGCCAACGTGATTGCGGCATATACTTATCCATATTTGATGCGAAAAGAGTTTAATGAATCAGGCGGTGTAAGTGGTGCTTTCGTCGTTTCCACTAATGCAAGTTGGGGGATTGATGGCGGTGACCCAGATAGCGCACCATTGTGGTGTTCGTTTTATGATACCTTGGGAACAGTTGGGATTTTGAATTGTGGGGCGACGACTAACTCTAATTTAGATGTTGATGCAGTGGGTGATTTGCCAACTGCTTGTCCAAGTGATTTTATGGTTTCTGTGGCTCGAACGGGCATTTCAGATAACCATGCAGGTGGTTTTGGTTTGACCCAAATTGACTTTGGCGCACCGGGTATTAATGTTTATACAACCAGTGGAAATGGTGGCTATGGTACGACAACAGGTACTTCTTTTTCCTCGCCACTGACGGCTGGAGTGATTGGATTACTGTATTCTACGCCTTGTTCTGCAATTGGAACACTCGCAATTACTGACCCAGAAGGAACGGCTTTAGCCATTAAAGATGCCATTATGCAAGGTGTCGATATCATACCTTCAATGGAAGGTATTTCTGTAACGGGTGGTCGAATTAACGCTTTCAATGCGATGCAAATCATCATGGCGAATTGTGGTCCTTGTCCTCAACCTGGCGCGGTGCAATTCACCAATGTTATCGATACTTTGGTGGATGTTTCTTGGTCTTCGGGCGATTCTACCTTGATGACTAATTTGCGGTATCGGGAAATCGGCGCGGCAGATTGGACTGATGTGGAAAATGCGATGAATCCATTGACGATTGATGGCTTATTGGTCTGTACGGAATATGAATTGCAATTGGAAGATATTTGTATGAGTGACTCAAGTGGCTATACCTCTAGCGTTATTTTTACAACTGAAGGCTGCTGTGTAGCGCCATCAGATTTGACAGTTTCTAATGTTGGTGAAACGACGGCGACGATGACTTGGACGAGCGTTTTTGCCGCAGATGCTTATAATTTGCAATTGACAACATTGAATGGCGGTATTCTAATTGAGAACGTGACTGGTAATACTTTTGACTTAACAGGTTACTTAGCACCTTGCGATATCAATGGCATTGCGATTCAGAGCATTTGTAATACTGGAGATACAACTGATTTTACAGAAACAATAGTCTTCTCTACCTTCGGCTGTGGCGCATGTCAAGATTTGACGTATTGTGAAATTCTGGGCAACGCAGTGGAAGAATTTATTGAAAGTGTAGAAATCGGCGGTGCTTCGATGGTTTCGGGTACAAACGAGGGTTATGGTGATTTCATCGGCGCACCGTTGGTGGAATTGGCAACTTTTGGTACTTACGATATTACGTTGATTCCAGGTTTTCCAGGTGGCGAATTTGATGAAATTTTCAAAATTTGGATTGACTTCAACCAAGACGGCGAATTTGATGATGCGACCGAAGCTGTTTTTCAAAGTACGGAAGGTTCTGTAGAAGCGGTTAGTGGAAATATTGTGATTCCTCCAGGTACCATGCTAGGCGTTACTCGAATGCGAGTAAATATGGCTTGGGCAGGTAACGGCGGCACTAATGTTCCAATGTCATGTCAGGAAAATTATTTTGGAGAAGCAGAAGATTACTGTGTTTCTATCATCGAAGGAATGCCGCCAGTGTGTGATGTACCTAACCTTTTGGGAACAACAGACATTACTTTTACGGAAGCGACTTTATCTTGGGCAGAAATAACAAATGCGACGGGTTACAACATTCAATTCAGAGAAGTTGGGGCAGCGAATTGGACGACGATTGCGTCAACTACGAATACCATTATGTTGTCTAACATAGTAATTTGTACAGAGTATGAATTTCAAGTAGAAACCAATTGTGTTGGCACAACGAGTGGCTATTCTGTAATCGACCAATTTATGACGAATTGCCCATTGCCTTGTGATGATGTTCCAACAAATTTAGACACCGTAATGGTGAATGAAAACAATGCGTTTGTTAGCTGGACAGGTACAGACAATGCGATTGCGTACCGTGTACGTTTCAAAGAAATTGACGCAACGAATTGGTTTGAATTTGTCACCGTAGATGTAACGGATGAATTGTTTGATTTGAACGATTGTTCGGAGTATGAATTCCAAGTGAAAGCAGCTTGTGATGCTGATTTGGAGAGCGAATATTCGGATAGCTACTTTTTTGAAACAGCTTGTATCTCCGGTATTTATGATTTGCCAAATGGGGTGTTTGATGTCCGTATTTTTCCAAATCCTTTTCAGGAGAAATTCAATGTAATGATTGAATTGGAAAGTCGTCAAGATTTTAACTTACAATTGTTAAATGCGACCGGAGAAGTTATTTTTATTGAAAATAAAACGCTGCAAGCTGGCACGAATGATTGGTCGATTGCTCTTGAAAATACTTTGCCGACAGGTGTGTATTTTATTAGAATGAATGGAATGAGTGGACAGTTGGTGCGGAAAATTGTTAGGCGATAATGCTTCTTAGTAGTCGGTACTTTTTCAGTACCGACTACTTTTTTTAAAGTCATTTTAGAAGAAAAATTAAGGGCTACTGAAAAAGTAGCCCTTAATTAAAAAAGCGGTTGATTTCACATAGAAATCAACCGCTTTTTTTTTCGATAAGTAAAAATGATTTAATAAGTTGGACCATAATGCGCCGTAATTTTTTCTTCTAAAGAATTCAAACAATCGTTGCATAGCCTTCGTTACGGAACTATTTTTTGTGTTTTTTAGAAGGGAAAAGGACAAGCATAATGGCCCAAGTTATTGAATCGTTTTTACTAAGATATTTTTTAATCTGCGAATGGGTGTAATACTGCTTTACCGATGGCCACTACTTTCTTCACCAATTCTACATCCGGCATAAATACACCCGTTTTTGAATCCTTCACATCCGTTAATTCAATTGCTGTTTCCTTCTTATATTCCACCTCCACTGAGCTCAAAAACGCATACGAAGCAAGGCTTGCGACAATTAAAAATGCCATAAAAACTGAGCGATAATTAAACTTCTTCATTTGGTGATATTTTTCGTTTTGATTAAATTAGATACGTGGTATTTGAAATAGCGTTGATAGACTTTTCTTTCTGAGGAAAAATGTAAAGGTTCGTTAAAGTTAAACAGAAAATAAGAAAGATGTATGAAACTGCCCAAATTTATCGATAAAACCTCTAAATATAGAGACAAGAGTAAAAGGGTAAAGGTTGCAAATAGACGATTTTTTTTTAAATTTTAGTGATAGATACCGTGTTTTAGCAGTTTTCCTGCATTCAGACAAGAGGAATTTGAGGATGAAGAACGATTTTGCGAAAAAAATATTTTTCATTATTAGTACCTCACACTGCGCTGCCGCAGGCAGCACGCAGTTGTTTTTATTGGAGCGAGAAAATTTGCAATTTTAACAAAGGGAGTTGGAGGGACAAAAACCCAGCCCGCCGCCGAAGGTGGTGGGAGAGAGAGACTAGAGGGAGAAAAACCATTTTTCTCCCTCCAACTCCTTTTGTTTTTTTGCATCGGAATTAAGAGTCTTAAAGTAGAATTAGTATAGAACAAATTTCAATTTCAGTTGCTTATCTTTTAAATTTTAGCTACTTTTGCGCATCTTTTATGAAAGGTGCCGTGTTTACACGATTTTTCCGCTAAAAATTTATTAAAATTATCTAAATTAAGATAAAATGGACGCAATTAATTTTGTTCAAGAGCAAATGTCTCAAGAATCAAAACACCCAACTTTCCGCTCGGGTGACAATGTAGCTGTAAGTTACAAAATTATAGAGGGTGCTAAAGAACGGATTCAGATTTTCCGTGGTGATGTTTTGCAAATTAAAGGTACTGGTGCAACCAAAACGTTTACCGTACGAAAAATGTCAAGTGGTGTAGGTGTTGAGCGGATTTTTCCGTTGACTTCTCCAGCAATTGTGGAAATCAAAATCTTGAAGCGTGGTAAGGTACGTCGTGCCAAATTGTTCTACTTGCGTGGCTTGGTTGGTAAAAAAGCACGTATCAAAGAGCGTAAGTTTATTAAGAAATAATTCAAACGAGTTCGTTTGTTTTTCTATAAAAAATTGGGTGGTAACTGTTAAGTTGCCACCCATTTTTTTTGCTTTTTTTGATAATGAATTGTAAATCCTGCACAAATATTCCTTCCTTTTATAATATTTTCCCGTTATTTACCTTTTAAAACAACTACACGATAATTTAATAAGTGTTCAATCAGCCATTTAACTGGGTCTTTATTAATTACTACGCTTTACTAAGTAACGGTAAAAAAATAACTTCGCCATCTGGCAACATTTATTTTGGTCTTTTTCTTCACTTCGGTTGAAATGACAAAAGATGTTTACTTTTTAAATAGGAGTTATCTATACATAATGACTGTTTAAAAAGTGGAAAATAAGAGCACAAGAAATACTTGATAGATGGCGGAGTTATTTTTTTACCGTTACTTAGTAAGATGTTTCAAATAAAAATTAGGTGATTCCTCACTTATTCAAATTATCAATTTCAAAACGTTTAAACGAGATTTTTATGGACAATAACAATGGAAATAACAAAGGACTGATGATATTAGCGGTCATCTTAGCATTGTTTTTATTAGGCTTAGGATGGTATGCTTGGTCGTTGACTGCTGATAAAAAAGAATTGACCAGTCAAAACACGGCTTTGAATACAGAAATGAGTGAATTGAATATGCTCAAAGCTGATTTGGAATCAGAAGTGGATAGTTTGGAGTCCGCATTTGCAGATTTGGCGGAGGAAAATCAATTATTAGAAGGCAGTTTGGCAGATGCCGAACAAGAAATTAAGAATCAAAATGTAGCTACTCGCCGCGCCCGACGGGATGTAAAAGTGGCGGCAGAAGACAACTCTGGCTTGCGTGCGCAAATTGAAGGATTGATAAGTGCAAAATCTGAATTACAGTCACAAATCAATTCTTTGCAGGCAGAAAATGAAGCATTAAAACTCCAAAATGAGGAACTAAAAGGCAACTTAGATAATGCACAGGAAGAAAACGCGGCACTCGCAGCGATGAATAAAACAATTCAAGAAGAAATTGGGCGTTTAACCCTAGCGAATTTTAAAGCGGGGGCATTTCGGGTAGAAATTAAAAAAGGGAACACAAAAGCAACCGCAAAATCTCGGCGTGCACGAAAATTAGCAGTTAGCTTTGATTTGACGAATGTACCAGAAAAATATCAGGGTGTCAAAACCCTATATTTGGTAGTGACAGACGATAAAGGAACGCCAATCAAAAACTCTAACCCTATCAATGCGGAAGTTAAAGTGAATGGGCAAGCGATGAATATTTCAGCAGTGAAAACGAAAGAAGTGAACATCGGACAATCACAAAGATTGTCTTTTGACCAGGATTTGGAGAATAAATTGCGTTCAGGTTATTACCGGGTAGCGGTTTATACCGACATTGGTTTATTAGGAGCGAGTAGTGTAAGATTGCGTTAATACACGGCGTATGCCTGAGTTGAGACTGTTTAACGAAAAATAAAAAAAGCGGATAAAGTATAGACTTCATCCGCTTTTTTATTTGAAAGAATCAAGAAATTTACTTCTCCGTACTTACTTTATTTGCATCTTCTTTTTTCATTCCTTCCTTGATTTCACTTTCAATCGTTGCTTTCGCACTGTTGAATTCACGGATGCCTTTGCCGACACCACGCATCAATTCTGGAATTTTTTTACCACCAAAAAGTAACAAAACAACGAATAAAATAATAACTAATTCCATGCCACCAGGTATTGCGAATAAAAATGTATTTTCCATAATTCTATTTTTAAAATTAATTGATGTAAAACAGAGGTTTTTAGAGTTTGAAATGTTTGTTGTTGCTTTAATTTTAAGAAAAAGACAACATAACGTTTCTTATCTACTGCAAAATTAAAGTTTTTCCAAGTAGAAACTGCTTATTGGATGTCATTTTTAGACGAAAATTTAAGCAGAAAGTGTGTTTAGACCTTTTTTAAATTAAAAATGCTACTTTTTTAACCCAATCTCTCTCAACCGTTCATCCAAATATTCCCCCGCAGTAATCGGTTCATACGCCAACGGTCGCTCTTCCGTTACACAATCCTCCAGACAAGTCAAGTCCATCTTACTCACTGGATGCAAGAAAAACGGAATGGACAAACGCGGCTTGTGCCATTCTTCTTTCGGTGGATTAATGACACGGTGTGTCGTAGATTTTAAATAATTATTGGTTAATCGCTGCAGCATATCGCCGACATTAATCACAATTTCATCCTCTTCTGGCGTGACTGCCATCCACTCATCGTCCATATTCAACAATTGCAAACCACCTGCCGATGCGCCCACCAATAAGGTAATCAAATTGATGTCCTCATGCTGTTCTGCCCGAATAGCAGACTTCGGTTCTTGCCGAATCGGTGGATAGTGAATCGCTCGCAAAATGCTATTCCCTTTCTCGATTCTACTGTCAAAATAATGCTCACCCAATTCCAAATAAATCGCAATTGCCTGCAACAGCGCGCTACCTGATTTTTCAAACTGTCGATACAATTCACTGCCCATATCCGTGAACTCCTTTTTTTCTGTAACGACTACATTATCAGGGTATTGTGGCTTCAATGGATGTTCGGCGGCTACTTCTTGTCCAATTTGAAAAAACTCTTTCAAATCCGCTACTTTCGACTGTTTCGCATGCTCTTTTCCGAAGGAAGTATAACCGCGCTGGCCTGCCATACCCTTGATTTCGTATTTTTCTTTAGACTCGACTGGCAATGTAAAAAACTCTTTTGCTCTCTTATAAAAACCGTCGATTAACTCTTTCGGAATGCCGTGATTGGTTACACCGACAAAGCCAATTTCATGAAATGCTTTTCCTAATTTTGCTACAAAAGCAGCTCTTTCTTCTTCGTTCCCGTTGACAAATTTGGATAGGTCAACGACTGGAATGGTTCTTTTACCCATGATTCAATTATTTCGATTATATGATTATTTCGATTAACGAGATTATTTTGATTGGCTTGATTAAGCTCGCATTTAATAATCGAGTTAATCGAAATAATCTCGCCAATCCAGTTAATCATTCTAGGGGCAAGTTAGTAATTTTTTTAATTTTGGGCAACCAAAGATTAAATACCAATCCACTAAATACGAATCAATGAAATATAAAGTACCTAAAATCCCCGTTAACTCGTGGCAATTTCACGTTGCTTTCTGGTTGATTTATTGGGGAATCGCGAGTTTGCAAGATGTTTTTTTTCATTCACATTTTCGTGAAAATTATAATTTACCCATCGTTTTGGGGGCAATCGGGATTGTGTATGTAAACTATTATTACTGGCTGCCCAAATATTTGATTGAACGCAAACGGTATTTATTTTATAGTTTTAGTTTGGCGGGAATGATTGCGTTGAATTCTTGGTTGGTTAATATAATTGTCGGGACTCTTTTTATTCAAAAAGAGTTTTATTTTTCGTGGCAGGCTAGTTTTATTATGGCAGTGGATACGACGGTGATTGTAGGTTTTACGACGGCATTTAAATTTATTCAGCAATGGAATGACCGAAATGCTTATGCTAAAGAGTTGGAGCGAAAAAACCTCGAAAGTGAATTGGAGATGCTGAAATCACAAATGAATCCGCATTTCATTTTCAATACGCTAAACACGATTTATTTTTTGATGGAACAAAGAGACGATAAAGCAAAGGAAGTTTTATTGAAGTTTTCGAACATTTTGAGCCATCAATTGTACGATTATAGTAAGGAATTAATTGATTTGAGTAAGGAAGTGGAGTATTTAGAAAATTATATCGAATTGCAAAAACTGCGGCACGATGAGGATTTGTTGACGCTAAAATACTCGCTTCCGCAAGAAGTGAACGCATACAAAATTGCGCCGATGCTGATTATTCCTTTTATTGAAAATGCATTTAAATATAGTCCAAATTCTAAAGGATATTTGGTCGAGTTTCATTTAAAAGTAGCCGAAAATGGAGCTTTGCATTTTTCTACTCAAAATTCGATTAGTGCGACCGTTCGCAAAAAAGAGGGGATAGGTGGTATTGGTTTGAAAAATGTGAAACGGCGGTTGGAATTGATGTATCCAGAGCGATATTCCTTGGAAATTGAGGAGGAGAATGAAGTGTTTTCGGCAGATTTAAAAATACGTTTAACTTAACTTAACTTACTCGTTTAATTTGATTTTCTCAATTGACTCGATTAAGCTCGTATTCAATAATCGAGTCAATCGAAATAATCAAGAAAATCGAAACAATCAAAACAATCAAATGATTAATGCTTTAGTCATCGACGACGAACCCGTAGCCCGCAAAGGAATTGCTTCTTATGTGGAGCAAACCCCCTTCCTACACCTCGCAGGTACCGCTAAAAGTGCACTCGAAGCCAATGATTTTCTGCGCGAGAATGACGTTGATTTACTCTTCCTTGATATTGAAATGCCCGACCTCACCGGCGTTGAATTTATGCGGTCCTTAAAGAATCCACCCGCTGTTATTTTCACGACGGCGTACCGCGATTATGCGACGGAAGGCTTTGAATTAGACGCGATTGATTATTTGGTGAAACCCATCTCGATGCAGCGATTTTTGAAAGCTGCTAATAAAGCACAGACTCTTTTTGAAGCAAAAAATACCCCAAAAGCAATTCCTGTTTCGACTACGGCCAAAGACCATTTTTTCATTAAAAGTGACGGACAATACATTAAAATTAAGCTCGATGATGTTCTTTATTTTGAATCAGAACGCGATTATATTTTTATTCATACGGTAGGAAAAAGATATATGACGCTACTGACACTTAAGCAGTTAGAATTGGAATTGCAGAGTGAAAAATTTGTGCGCGTACATCGGTCATTCATTGTAGCGATAGAGAAAGTGGATTTATTGGAGGGGAATATGATTTACATTAAAGACAAGCGAATCCCGGTGAGTCGAGGGATGCAGGAATCAGTTTTTAAATTGTTGATTGAAGGGAAATTGTGGAAACGAGATATGTGATTGATTCGATTAATTTGATTATTTCGAATGATTCGATTAAGCTCGTGTCTAATAATCGAGTTCATCGAAATAATCAAATCAATCGAAGCAATTATTTGATAACTTTTTTCAAAACTACGCCTTCCTTCGTTTGAATTTTAATAAAATAAGTACCCGACTGCCAGCTTTTCGTATTTAAAAGCAGCTGATTAGTCTTTTTAACATTAGCGCTAACAATTTGTCCGGCAATGTTGAAAACTTTTACTTTTTCCATTAAAATATTAGGGGAATCAATGTTTAGAAAGTCCGTCATTGGATTTGGAAATATATTGACTTGACTATTTAAAAAGGTCGTTTTTATATCAGTAGAAAAAGAGGGTTGAGGCTCGGTATCTATCTCAATTTCTTCTCCATTGAAGCCAATCATTTTGACATTTTCAATCGTAAAAATTAACTCTTTTTCAATAAACCCAGGGTCGCTACCTGGAGGAGCTTGAAAAATAATATCTTCAATTGTAATGTAGAACGTTCCCATTTGACCAAAGCCGGTCATGTTTTGCCCGTCAATGCGCGTAATGCCCGCGTCAATGCGTCCACCTTGGGTATAAAAGGTCGTCTTTTGAATCGCAATCATATTGGAATTGATGCTGCCCAACCACGAATCTTCAAAATTAATAGACGCATTGCTGGCAATAATACTCGTGTCAAAAGTCAAGGTAAATGCCAGACCATACACGTCTTCCGCAGGAAAATTTTCTTCGCCCAAAATCACAGGAATTGCATAAGTCGTATTCTCTGTAAAAGTATCGCTTTGTACGTAAAAAGGCGTTCCTACATTGCGGTCATCGACACCCCAAAGGTTGTGGATTAAGCCCCAATTTTGAGTAATTGCGAGCGTATCATCGGCGTTGATGATGCCATTACCGTCTGAATCTATGTGTTTGTAATTGATGTCGTCGGCTGTGGTCTGAGACCAATTTTCAGATAGTTGTCCTTCCCAATTTAAAGAGGCATTTGGACGGACAAAACCTGCAGAATCAAAGGCCAAACCGATATTTAATAGGTCGAAATTATTCACGACTTTATTGGTATCGGTATCTCCTGGCCAGACGCATTCGGAAGGGGTAAGATTAAAAGTTTGAAGCGTCGAACACCCATTTTGTAAATCAGAAACGGTGACTTTGTAATCGCCAATTTGACTGTTATCAAAATCCGTGATTTGAAAGCATTCATCTGCAGAAATTGGCGTACCATCGTACGACCATTCATATTCAAAATCGCCACTGCCGCCTGTTACCGTTGCGCACAAATCGACCGTACTTTCAACGCAAAATTCTGGAACATCAATCACTATCGTAATCAAATCTGTGTCTGCAAAAACTTCCACCTCATCGAAACTCGAACAACCTGTCGCGATGTCCGTAACCAAAAATGTATAGGTCTCTGGAACATCTGCATTTATTGTTAAAACATCAATAATGGTCGTTACTGCATTTGTCCACAAATAGTTATAATCGGGACCTTGTGAACTGTTTGAAGCGTCTAATATCACTGATGGCGTGATGCAGGTAAGCGTCATATCAGGGCCTGCATCGGCGATGGGACTTTCATTGACCGTCACATCAAATTCAGCAACTCCTGAACAACCATTGGCATCCGTAATCGTCACACTATAAAAGCCCGCTTGAGTAATCGTCACATTCGGAATAAGAGGGGCTTCATCCGTACTCACAAAGCCGTTGGGTCCTGCCCAAACCCACGTCACAATATCCACGGGTACTTGAGATATCAATAGCAAATCGGCGCCTTCACAAACAGGACTATTCGACCAAGGAAATAATTGCCAATCCAAGCCAAATGGAATCTCGACATAAACGCCTGCCTCATCCGTACAGCCATTCGCATCGGTGACAATGACGGTATAAAAATCGCTAAAAAGAGGCATTACCGTTGGATTTGGACAATCAGAACAGGTTAAATTATCCGAAGGAAACCATTCATAAGCAACGGCGTTAGGCGCGACGACTTCGAGTTGGAAATTGCTTGGGTCGCAGAGAACGGTATCATTCGTAATGGATTGAATAAGGTCAGTTTGATTGGCTGAAATCGAAAACATAACGAGGCTGTCACAGCCCATAACACTGACAAATGCTACCGTAAAATTACCTGAATTACAGTATTCGGTCGCGTCTATGGTTACGCAGTCACCGCCGCAAATTTCAAAAGCGCCTAAGTCTGTAAAAATTTCTGGAATCACTACAATTTCAGTATAAACAAGACTGTCGCAGCCCGTAATGGAAGGATAAACATTCTGATAAACTGCATTTTCGCAAGGCAATGGATTTTGCCACATGCTACATTCGCTTTCGCAGACGGTGATGGTATTATAGGTCTCACTATTCACGCTCAAAATTTGAAAATCTTGGGAAGACATTTGACCGTTAGGTTCCGTGACCGTGAGGCTATAAACACCCGGTATTAAATTAGTTAAATTTTGGTTGACTGAGGAAAAGCTAATCGGACCAGTCCAGGCAAAGGTGTAATTACTTCCTATTGGCGTAATTCCAATCGTGCCAATTGGGTCGCCATTACAATTAGAATGTGTCAAATAATCTAAAGTGACTAAGGATTGTCCCGTTGCATTGTGAGCGATTGCAAGCAATAAGAATAGGGCAATGGTGTATATTTTTTTTTTCATAAAGCTATCTTTTTTAAAAATTAGGGATTATGACTTCACGCTACAAAGGTAAGTTGGAAGTTGGATTTTAAAAAGTACATTTTTTGGAAATGATAGAATTTTTATATTAAAATGTTACTATAAATGCTAATTTTAAAGAAAAGAAATTAGAAATGATAGAAATATAATTTAGTATTCGTAATTTTATTTTCAAAAAAAACTAAAAATGTACAAAACCAATTGCCTAAAATTACTAAAAAAACTCTCTATCGCCGAATTGCGCCGCTTTCGTGAATATGTAGAGTCGCCATTTTTTAATAAAAATGAGCGGGTGAAAATGTTGTGTGCCTTGATTTATGAAACGCTGCCTAATTTTGGAAATGGAAGCTTGGATAAAAAGATGTTGTTTTCAAAATTATTTAACAATCAGCCATATAGTCGCTTACCTATTAATAACATAGTGTCTGATTTGCAAAAATTGCTACTTGATTTTTTGGCATATGAAGAAATATCGGTTGCGCCTGATTGGAATATCATTCCTCAAATGCGGGCTTTACAAAAGCAGGAGATACCACAATTGATTGAACAACGGGCTCGTCGTTATCGTCAGATTCAAGAAAAATCAAAGACCAGAAACGCTGATTTTTTCCAGCAAGAAAGCCAATTTTATGACCAATTGGACAAGCTATTTCTAAACAAGCAAAAGCGTGGGTATGATGAAAATTTGCAACTTAGAAATGATGCACTTGACCATTTTTATCAAATTTCAAAACTCCAAATCGCTTGTGATATGCAGAGTCGGAATACGGTTATGGGAACGAATTATCGGTGGGAAATCCCACAGGTAGCGGATACTTCCGAGGTATCTGTTACTTATCATACGGATGAAATACCGGATAAAAATAAGGGAGCAGACACCCCGAAGGTATCCGCTATCTGGACCATACAAATTTACACTAAAACTTTACAAATGCTCGAAAATCGGAATGAAGAGCAACATTATTTTGATTTAAAAAAACTGCTAAATGAGCATTTTGACTTGTTTCCAAAATCGGAATTAGCGGGTATTTACAGCTTCGCCCTTAACTATTGTGTCCAAAAAATCAACTTTGGGAAAAAGGAATACGACCGCGAAATTTTAGAACTCTACCAAACGCTTTTGCAGCGCGAACTTATTTTTAAAAATGGCTTTTTGACGCAGTGGACGTTTAGAAATATTGTGACGATTGGCATTCGCACGGGAGCATTTGATTGGACGGAAGCCTTTATTTTAAATTATCAAAAAAGGTTGTTGCCAGAAGAAAGAGAAAATGCGGTGAGTTATAATTTAGCGAGTTTATATTTTTCAAAAAAGGAACATCAAGTGGCACTTTTAGAATTACAAAAAGTATATTTCACTGATAATTTTTATCAAATCGGCGCGAAAACAATACAACTGAAAAGTTATTTTGAATTGGAAGAAACGGAAGCATTTTTGTCTTTGGTAACTGCGTTTAATCGGTATTTGCGGCGACATCGACAATTGTCGAAATACCATCAGGAGTTGAATTTGAATTTTATAAAAATGGCGAAAAAGGTGTATTTGTGGCAGAACTCGGAAGGTCGGATTGGGCGGAAAATGTTTTTGAAGAAAGGGGAGGATTTAGCGGCAGAATTGGTGGGAATTGAGCGGATTGCGAATAAAAATTGGCTCGAGAGTAAATTTTGATTTTGATACCTTAAATACTGTGTAAACTAAGTTGTATTGCATTCTTAGAAGGGGATTTTAAGGGGTAAAACGGTTTTGTAAACCGTTTTTACCCCTTAAAAATCGTACCCGCATTGCCGCAGGCAATGCGCACTGTATTCTATGAAGCTCGAAAATCTTAGGATTTTTTCGCTTTGGAAAGTAAAACATATTAGAACGCCACTAATTTGTAACACACTCAAATGATTTCATTTGCGTGGGATGATGAAAATAGGTTTAAAATTATTTTCTCCATCTGGCTTCTTTTCCGTGCTGTCTGCGGCAGCACGCGGTGTATTTTAGGGGGTAGCAGCTGGTTTGCAATCAGTCGCTACCTTCCAACTACCTTTGTCAAAAGGATTGTAATACGCTAGTTATTCCACTAAATTTATCAACGTCCGATAATCATCAAAAAAGGCATCTCCATCCTTCATTTCCAATAGCTGATTTATCGTATCTGACGTCTCCGTTTCATAATAAATATCTTCTAAATCGCCACAAGTCTGTTTGCATCGAATTTCGACTTTACCCGCTGCTAGTTGCTGCATGCGCCAAGCGTAAGTAGCTTCCATTTTTTGGAGGATTTCTTGATTGACAGCGGTATGGTCAACATCAGGCGAAACTGCTATGATGTTCTTAAATGCTAAATTATTCCGTGCAATCATTTTACCGTCTTCCATGATAAAATAGCCAGTATGCGCCCACGAATCATCCTCGGTCAGTAGCTTAGAATACAGTACCAATTGTAAGTCTTCTTGATTGCGAATAATGCGCTCCCGGCGAGTTGCACCTCGATATTTGAAATCTAAAATCGCCAATTCGTCATCGCCCCGTTTTAGCACCAAATCTGTCCGTCCTTTGATGGGCATTCCTTGGAAATCGCCTTGTAAATTCATCTCTGTACCTTCGATTTTCCAGCCGTTTTCTTGAATTTGGGAGACGAGGCTCCACGCCGAATATTTCAATTTGTTAATGAATGCAATCTTCTCAGGTTCACGACCATACATCAATAAGACTGCACCTTCGCGGCGCAAGAGATCGGGGGATTCTTTCTCAATCCAATCTTCGACGGCTGCTTTTTCCCAGGTCGTTACATCTTGTTTTTCTTTGTTAAATAGATTTTCAAACATGCGGTGCGCCAAATTTCCGAGCAATCGGTTGTCGTCCACCACGCTCAAAATCGACGTTTGGTTGAGCTTAATTTTGTATTTAAACATCCATTGGTATGGATAATAAAACAGCGCTTCTAAGCTCGTCAAAGTCTCATATTCTCGGTCTGATAATTTATCAAAATTAGGAATTTGTAAGAACGGTTTTGGTTTACCCAATTGTCGCTGCGGAATGTTAACCAATGCGGGTAAATTAAAATGTTGGGCAAAATTATCGCGCCCGTTTTGGTTACCCAAATTAAAAACAATGTCTTCTAAATTATCAAAAGTCGCTTCTAAATCACCGAATAACGGATGCGGATGTACAACGCTACCAGCTACCATTTCGGGCATAATAAGCACCAATTGTTCCCCTGTATTCAATACTGGACGGCTACGTTGCCAAACCAATAACTCATTTTCTTCCTTTGGAGTAACCAGTTGACAATCAACAGACTGCATGTATTTTCGTTCCTTTTCATACCAACGAGAAAAGAAATGTACGGGTTCATTTTGTACAAAATTCCACCACACCAATTTTTCGACCCGACGGATAATCGCACTACTGTTCATCACAAAAGAAAGGTGTCCAACTTCGCGTTCTTGAAATACGACTGGCGACGGTTCGTAAATCGTGCGGACGATGCGTTCTAACTCCAGATAAGTCAGTTGGATTTCGGGTAAAACTTCCAATAATTCTTTAATTCGTTTGGCTTGTTCGCTCAAAACGAGCAGTGAATTATTTTTTTCTCCCGTATCGCCAAAAAGCTGATACGCCCAATTTTGGACATAATCAAAGACGTCGATGACTTCGCCTTTTGGTACAGTTTTATCGGCAGGGTAGCGCGACCGCTTGAACCAAAATTCGTATTGAAAATTAACGTAAGAAGCATCAATTTTTTTATCTGTTTGTGCGCGTGTTTTTAATTTTTCAAAATAGCGACTTACCGCGATAAACCAACCTTCACCATCAATTCCTGGTGCTTGTGCCATCTCTCGCGCAATCACATTAGCTAAGCCATCATCCAGCGGCTTGACGGATAAGGACACAAATTCCAATATCTTAAAAGGGTCAATCGGATTCCATAAGAATGCTGGTACCAATTTTAAAATCTGTAAGGTCGGACGCGCCAAGGATGCAGATTGAATGCCCAGACTTGGAAATCCTTCCTGAATCAAGGCAATATCCAAAGCTCTATTTTTTTCAGGGACAAGGCAGGCTGGTCGAAAGTCAGAATTTTCTTTGAATATTTTTGCTAAATAACTTGCTGCATCACTCGCTCGTTTGGCTTTTAATAGAAGTAGTGAGCCATCATTTTTTAGCCTAATTTTTTCTTGCTTGGCACTTGGCGTAAGTAAGCGATTTTTAAAACGAGACAAGTCATTACCTGTATTTACAAAAGGCTCGTTTTCAATTTGTTGGATGATTAAATTTGTTGAATTTTCTTTTAATTTTTTGAATAATTTTTGAAAATAGAACGGTAAAATTTCCATTGGCTCATTCAAATGAATGGCTTGAATGGGATGCGAGCGTTTGCCAATATTTTTAAAAATAGCAATAAAACGGTCAGCAAATCCGAGCGATAAATTTAATTTTGATTCCTCTTCTTTGCTTGGCTCATTTTGAAAAATAGCTTCGATTTCTGCTAAAGTTTTTAAACGAAAAGGTAAATCATCTTTAATCGAAAAGTCCCAACCAGCGAGCAATAATTCATCTCGACGAGAGAGCAATTCTGCAGCTGTTGCAAATTGGTCAGCGTCAAAAGAACGGCAATAAAAGGATGTATTTTCTGCTTCACAATCTGCTGAATGTCGCATGATAGCTTGTCGATATTGCTCAATTCTGAGATATTCGTTATTGGCAGGTAAGACCGTTAGACCAAGGTGTGTTTCGAGCATTGTAAGTAGCCCGTTGGAGCCAACATAATGAGTGCCACCTTGGATTTTAGCAGGCTGTGGTAGTACTAAATCGTCTAATTCTAAACCGAAGTATATTTGCATGATTTCATTTTTGTCATTCCGACCGAAGTGGAGGAATCTGGATGCAATATCACGGCAGGTTTCTCCGCTTGGGTCGAAACGACAAAGATAGTATAAACTTTTTGTGAATCAAAAAAGAATAGATAAATTATTTGTTTAAATTAATTTTCAAGGACTTAAAGGAATGATTTTGTTTCATTGCCTATTTTTGGTTGGACTAAAATGGGCCAAGTAAAATGAAAACTCGTGCCAAATTCAGGCTCGGATTCTACCCAAATTTTACCACCACGTTTCTTTACGATTTTTTTGTAAGTTGCCAAGCCAATGCCGCTGCCTTCGTAGTCTGTTTTAGAATGCAGTCGTTTAAAAACGCCGAAGACTTGGCTGTGATATTCGGGAGAAATTCGAATACCATTATCTCGAATAGAAATAAGGTGGAACTTTTTGTTTATTAGGAGATTAATACGGACTTCAGGGGTAATTTCTGGACGTCTAAATTTGATGGCATTCGAGATAATATTTTGAAAAACCTGTATCAAATGAGTCGTATTGCCTTGGACTTTTGGGAGTGTGTCAGAATATATAACGCCCTTGGTTTCAATCAATTGCAATCGAATATCTTTTTATCGTAATATGTAAAACATCGTCCAAATTAACAACTTGTTCTTTTGGTGCAGAATTGGCTGCTGTCGAGTAGGTTAACAAGTCGTCAATTCAAAGCAGTCATGCGCGTCGAAGCATCACAATATAACCTAAAAACTTTTGGTTTTGGATAGAGATTTCTTCCTTATTTTTCTTTTGTAGCAGTTGTCCAAAACTGCTAATCATTCGAAGTGGTTCTTTCAAATCATGACCTGCGGCATGGGCAAAATTTTTGAGTTCTTCATTGGCTTCCAGCATCTTTTTCTTCGCCAAAATTTCTATAGAAATATCCTTGATAATAATGACGAGCAATTGGTCTTTAGGTGGTGGAAGTAATACGGAAGTGATGTCCGCAGAGATAGAATTACCAGTTGATTTATATATGATTGATTTCTTCCGAATTATGCCTTCTTTTTTCAAGGCATCTAAATTTTTGGATAGATTTAAAATGCCTTTTTGCTGTAAATACTTAGCAATATCTGCTTTCGAAAAGGATTCTTCCTTCGTTTCTAAGTTCTACTTTGGCACTTTAAAATGGAGCATTTGTTTTCTTGATTGATGTTCTTTTTTCTTGAAAAAAAAGAACCAAAAATTCAAGACTTGCGATATTTTGGCTGAAATCCAATTTGAAATAGCAGTCAAAACCAAACTCGTCCTCCTAACGTCGGACTCAAATATGGTTTTCCCTTAGCTATTTCAAATTAAATTTCTTAACGCCAAAATCTCTAAAGTCGTACAACGCTAAAGTGCCAAAGTAGAATTAAGAACGCGCGCTCAAAAAAGTAACTTTATTTATTTCGCGTTCCTTAGGATGTGTAGGTTATTATTTTCAAATTTCTGCTGCTTGAAAAATGAATCCACAACGATTATTTGGAATCATCTACTTAGAATTGCGAAGTCAATAAAAAATAAAAGGAGCAACCACCGAAGCGGTTACCCCTCACACTATGAAACACTATCTCTTTAGGTTTAAATTTGGGAATTCTATAGCAAACATTAGAAATTTTCGCTATTTGCTCATGTAAAGGTAAATATTAAATTTCAATTTTGCAAATGAAAATAAAATAATTGAGTGAATTAGTGAATCGTGTTAATCTTTAGATGTAAATCTCGAACAAAGATAATTATTATTCCAGAAAAATTTTAACATTCCACCATTCTTTCTCGATAATTGCGTTGTTTTTTTTATAAAATTTAACGGCAGGTATATTCCAATCAAGTACTTGCCACTTGGTTATTTTACAATCTTTTTCACGAGCGGTTTCATGAAAAGCATTAAATAATTTTTGACCTACACCAAATCGACGAGCTGTTTCTTTGACATAGAAGTCTTCAAGATACAACATTCGTCCTTTCCAAGTGCTAAAGGTCTCATAATAAATTACCATGCCAATTATATTTCCTTGATTTTCAGCAACTTGACATTCAAACCAGCCAGCATCAAAATCTCGTTGATACTCTTCTAATGTTGCCGTAAATGCTGACTCCGCCTTTTCATAAACCGCTAATCCACGAACCAAATCATGGACTGCTGTTAAATCTGCTCGGCTCGCCTTTCTGATAATTATATTCATTTTTCTGGTTGTTATTTTTTTAAAACTCAAAGAAGAGAAACCTTTACTAAAATTTCAAAAAAAATCTTACTTTTTTTTGAATGAATTTTACCGAAAATTGACATGCAAACGGTTTGTTGGGTCTATCAACACGCTTTTTTTCCTATTTTTGCGATTTAAAAATTATAAAAATGAACAAGTTTTTATTTGTATTATACATTTTCCTTAATTTTAACAATTTATTTGCGCAACATGCTGATGATTTGTTGCAGATGAAAGTCGATGTAACTTATCTGGCTTCCGAACTTTTAGAAGGTCGAGAGTCTGGCGCACGAGGCGAGCATTTAGCTGCTGAATATATTGTTAGTAGGTTTGAACAGCTTGATTTGGTACCAAAAGGCGATAGCTTATGGTTTCAGTCTTTCGATTTTAATTTCAAATCTAATCCTCACGCAGGAGGAGGAGAATCACGCGTCGGCAAAAACGTCATCGCTTACCTTGACAATAATGCGTCCACTACCGTTGTGATTGGTGCACATTACGATCACTTGGGCTATGGGCATTTTGGGTCATTATATGATGGAGAGCCTGCTATTCACAATGGCGCAGATGACAATGCAAGTGGTGTTGCTACCTTATTGTATTTGGCGCAAGAATTGAAAAATTCCAAAGCAAAAAATAACAATTACCTATTCATCGGTTTTTCTGGTGAAGAAATGGGCTTGTTTGGGTCTAAATATTTTTTGAAAAATGCGACGATTGACACTTCGAAAATCAACTATATGATAAATATGGACATGGTCGGTCGGTTGAATAAGGAACGGGTTTTGGCCGTGAATGGTACGGGGACTTCGCCGATTTGGGTGGAGGAATTGGAGCAATTGACTGCTGGAAATTTGAATAACAAAAATACCAATAGTGGTGTTGGTCCTTCCGATCACACCTCTTTTTATTTAGAAAATATTCCTGCGCTGCACTTTTTTACAGGTCAACATATGCATTATCACAAGCCGTCAGATGATAGCGAATTGATTAATTATAAAGGTCTGCTTGATGTTTCTGACTACATTTTGCAACTAATTGAAAATTTGGACGACGCTGGCACACTGAATTTTACTAAAACGAAGGATACCGATAATCGCAAAGCGGCTGCCTTTAAAGTAACGCTTGGGGTGATGCCAGATTATGTATATAATGGTGTTGGTATGCGCATTGATGGTGTTCTGGAAGGACGACCTGCACAGCTCGGAGGTTTGGAAAAAGGGGATATCATCATCAAAATGGGAGGTTTGGAAGTGAAGGATATTTATGATTATATGGAAGGACTGGCAAAGTTTAAAAAAGGGGAAACTGGAAAGGTTACGGTGAAACGAGGGGAAAAAGATGTAGTAAAAAAAGTAACGTTTTAGGTTTAAATCAAAATTAGCAACATCTGAGCTATTTTTGATTTTTTAGATAGTACCTTGTTACTCTTTAAAAATGCTTGTATGAAATTTAGATTTTTTTGCTAGTTTTCTTTAAAAAATCATTGAATAAGTAAGTGACCTTAAATAATCGACACTTTTGACAGCCAATATTTTTTGTTTAAAAAATCCTTTAATAATCCCTCTATTGAATGATTTTTTAAAGAAAAATAGCGGAAAAAGATATTTTCAGGAGAGTATTTATTAAAGGGTAAGAAGCCTATTTAATATTTCTTACTTCAACATGCAGCTAAATTACATTTTTCCCAATAAAAATCATTCCCAAAAACAGCATTAATACCAAACCGCCCCATAACCATAAATCATATCTAATTCCCTGCAAATTAACGCTTTCAGAAATACCAAAAATCACTTGGTTTGCCCAGAAATGTGGATGTCCTTCAACGCCACTTGTCCAGTTAAGCGCGTCTTTTTTAGCGCGTTGCATAGCAGCATCTTTGTCCTTTTTTTGATAGATGTGGTGGTAGAAGTTTTTTAGAAAATCCAATCTATTTTCAGGTTCGGTTTCCCACAAATTCGTTACAATAGCTTTTGTACCCTTTTCAGAAAGTTGTTGAATTAGTGGAAAGATGTTTTCCTGTCTTTTACAATTAGAAAATACCACTAATTCTGCGTTCAATTTTGGTAAATCAGCAATTTCTTGTTCGCAAATTTTCGGAAAATGAAGCGCTTGAAACAAAGGAGCTTCTTCTTTTAAAATGCTTGCGGTTGCTGCTCCTAATTGATAAATATCGCCACCAAATTTCCGATAAACCGTAATGGCTTCATCTTGTATATTCTCCTGATTAACAGGCGCAAATGTCATAAATAACTTAGGGGCAAGCAGCGAAGTTTGTTGCATTTTCTGGTGTGCCATTGTGGAATGACAGTAGCTAATTTTATACTGTTGAAAAAGGTAGTCGTGACTTTCAAAATCTGTATTATTGGCTGGTTTTTGCGTTAGAAATATTTCAAAAGGGAGTTTTTTGAGGATACCATCTGGTTTAATTAAAAGCCGTTTAGGCAAGTCGAACTTTTCTAAAGGAGCAAATATTTTTTCGTAAATTAAATTAGATTTTTCCACAAAATCTGCATTGTTTTTTTCAAAATCTGGATTGTTGAAATCTGGATTTGACAAGTTATCAATCAGTAAATTAGCCCATTCTTCTAAAGGAAAATCTTTTTGAATAATTTGCTTCTGAAAATCTTTTTTAGAAATAAAAAATACGCAAATTTTAGCATCCGAAATAAAATATTTCAATAATGCCTGACCTTCTTCGAGTACCTCATTTTGAATGATTGCTATTTCTAGTGGTTCGATGAATTCTTTACCCGTTTCCATCTTTTTCTTCTCTATAGAAATGCTGGGATATGCCTCATTGATAGATGCAAATCCGAGGAGCGAGTCTTGCTGGGCACAGATGCAGTTCATTTGACAAAAAAAGAAGACCACGAAAATTGAAAATACTTTAAAATCCATTGATGTAAATTTTGTTGTAAGTAAGAGGTAGTGGTCAATGAGGTAAAATTTTTGGTAGTGCCACAAATGTGCACTTTTACAGTTTAGGTGCTTTTTTTATCAAAGGGCTTTTTGTCCCTTAATACCCCTCCCGCGTTGCCGCAGGCAGCGCGCACGGTGTTTTTTGAAGCTCGAAAGCCTTACAGTTTTCTCGCTTCTCAAACTTAAAAGAACCTTCGTTTATACGGTAATAAATCACTTTTTCAATAAATGGTGGTGCACATTTGCTACAGTACCAAATTTTTAAACAAGACTTTTCGATAGTTTTCTTTAAAAAAAGCCTTGAATAATTCTTTTATTGAAGTCTTTTTAGAGGAAAATAGCGGAAAAAGATGTTTAAAAATTATTGAATTAATTATTATATTCGAATTAAGAGTCTAAAAAAGCGTTTCCCAATGTCATAAGAAGTCTTAATTTTGGATTAGGACATTCAAAATTAAGCTTAAAATGGATTGGGAAACAAAGCTCATCAAAGTTTACTTTTTAGTAAGCGAATATTCTTGGATATTTGAGGTTTATAACGAGCGATATAGTCGCAATAATACGCCAAAATTTACAGATATAG
>JBLHWU010000040.1:0-34871 GCA_047629355.1 Saprospiraceae bacterium
AGTAAATGCACAAATTCATGGATACCCACATTACTTTTACTCCGTTTATTTTTAAATCCTTGATGCAAGGTAGACTTCGATAAAATCATCGTTTTGCTCATCGCACCCGTACCGACCATGCCGAGAATGTTACGTTTTCCATTCTTTGTTTGATACGTATCGCTGAAACTGCCTTCATACAAAAGTACTTCATTAAGATTACGGTATCGCCAATCAGGAAAACCAAAAAGCAGAATTACTGTGCTCACTGCCACCAAGACCTTATCTTTATCATCGACGATTATTTCCACGCCAGTAATTGTTACATCATTTAAAAAATGGAGCATCGACTGTTTAAAGCGGTCTTTTTCTGTATCTGATAAACTGAGATAAAAACGGACTTTTCGCTTTAAAATAATCCCCCATTTCGCTAAAAAATTCTAATGCGTGAATTCCTTTTTATGAAAAAATAGTTTCGACCAAAAATAGACAAGGAAAAAAAGGATGAAAAGAGATTTGATTTCTATAGAGTTGAAAATTGAGGTAATTGCTTTGAATACGAGTTACTTATAAAAAATGCTCAAATTAAATAAAAACTACAATCACGTGCGTTTTTTTTAGAATTTATTATTTTTGAAAAATAATTAACACAAAAGACCCATTACAAATGAACAAAGTCCCTCACTTTACTCGTTATTTTTCCTTTATACTTTGTTAAAAACACTCGCATAGCAAAAGCTATATCTGCATTTTTTGCCTCGTCTAAAGAAAAAATAACTTTCTGAAATTTGGGTAGTTTATTTATTCCCTACTTCCTAAACTATATGCTACAATGCCTGTTTCTTTGCTTTATAAGCTGTGAAAAAATTAAATACACGTCCGAATAAACTGTTATATGAAAATAAAATTCAATATTTTTAGAAAATAAATGCTGCTTTATATTGGTTTTTTCAAAAATAAATATAGTTTTGCATCATAATTTTTCCGAGAAAGTGACTTTTACTTCATTTAAACGTCTTAACAAAGATTCATTATAATTGAAAATTATGACCATTGTAAAAGTGGCAGTAATTTCGCAAGTAAACAAGTAGAATAGTTAGCAATTGTGCTAGATTATTCAAATAATAAACACAACAACAACAAATTTCAGTTTTTACTGTTACAGTGATGTGTCTTATATAAAATGACATTTATTTACTCGCAAGAGTATCATATATGTAGATTGTTTTCATTTGGTTTTTTGGGGTTATACAGGGTGCTGCTTCGCAGTCGCCCTGTTTTTTTTTGCCTACTAATTTTTTCAAAAAAAAAGCTGCAAAAAAATCTTTCGACTCTCTTGCAGCTTCTTTTTTTAGCTAAGTTAAATACTTTTTTTGTGTGAACTTAAGCCACTGCGTATTTCTCTGCTTCTTTTTTGTAAACACCAGATTCCAATCGCGCTTTAATTTCTTTAAATGCCGCCACTGTTTCCGTAATGTCTTCCATCGTATGCGAAGCCGTCGGAATCAACCGCAAAATCATCATACCTTTTGGAATCACAGGATAAACGACGATAGAAGTGAAAATTCCGAAATTCTCCCGCATATCATACACCATTGCCATTGCTTCCTCCGTTTCCCCTTTCAAATAAACAGGCGTCACACAGCTGTTGGTATTCCCGATATTCAAACCTGCTTCTTTCAAACCAGATTGCAAAGCATGCACATTCTCCCACAACTTCTCTCGCAATTCAGGCATAGTTTTCAACATTTCCAAACGCTTTCTTGCACCTACAACGATTGGCATTGGAACTGATTTTGCAAAAATTTGCGACCGCATATTGTACCGCAAATAATCAATAATATCTTTGTCACCCGCCAAAAATGCTCCGATGCTCGCCATTGATTTTGCAAATGTCGCAAAATAAACGTCGATGTCATCCTGAATACCTTGATGCTCACCAGCACCTGCGCCAGTCTTGCCCAATACACCAAATCCATGTGCATCATCAACCATCAAACGGAAGCCATATTTCTCTTTCAAGGCTACGATTTCGCGCAATTTACCTTGGTCTCCTCGCATTCCGAAAACGCCCTCAGAAATTACTAAAATTCCACCACCTGTGCTTGCAACAGTCTCGGTCGCTCGCTTCAAATTCTTTTCAAGACTCTCGATATTGTTGTGTTCAAACGCAAATCGACGTCCAGAGTGCATCCGGACACCATCCACGATACACGCGTGACATTCAGAATCGTAAACAACAACATCACGTCTGCCTAACAATGCATCTACGGCTGACATAATGCCTTGGTAACCAAAGTTGACCAAAACAGCTGTTTCTTTATCCACGAACTCCGCCAGCTCCACTTCCAA
This sequence comes from Saprospiraceae bacterium, assembly GCA_047629355.1. Lineage (GTDB taxonomy): Bacteria > Bacteroidota > Bacteroidia > Chitinophagales > Saprospiraceae > CAYUNA01. Next base: position 2,332 of record JBLHWU010000040.1, read on the forward strand.
TATATCGTGTTCATGCGTCGCACCTGACATCATTCGGCTACCCATCGGATACGCCAAGCCCCAGTCTGCTGCTGCTTGTCCATCCGCTTTACGGATTTCTGGGTGATTCCCCAAACCAAGGTAGTTATTGACACTCCAGACAATCATTTCTTTGCCTTGGAACTGCATTCGACTCCCCAACTCTCCCTCAATTTTTGGGAAAATGAAATAGCCTTCTGCTACTTTAGCCCACATACCTAATGGACCAGGGTTTTTTCTAATTTTTTCAAAAATATCCATAATAATAAATGGTTGAATTAGTTAGATTAGGTGAATTAAGTTGATTGGGTAAATTAGGTTTCACTGGGAAATTCTAATTTACTCAATCAACTAATTGACTAATCAACTTAGTAAAAGAAATAAACTTATTGTTAAACGACTGCTTCGATTAGATTTTCTGCAAATGCTAATTCTTCTTTTTCGATAAAACCTTGCTCTTTCATCCACTCATCGTTGAAGACTTTGCCTAAATACTTGCTACCGTGGTCACATAAAATAGTAACAACAACATCATCTTTGGTTAATCTTGGCGCAAGGTCAAATAAAACCTGCACGCCTGCACCACTGGAATAACCTGCTAAAATACCTTCAGTTTTCGCCAATTCGCGAGCGCGAAAAGCGGCATCTTTATCGGTTACTTTGATAAATTCGTCTATGTATTCAAACTGAACATTAGCTGGAATAATATTTTTTCCAGTCCCTTCAATTTTATAAGAATAGTAGTCTTTGATGTCGTAAATACCTGTTTCGTGATATTTTTTCAAAATTGAACCGTAAGCATCTACTGCAATGATTTGAATATCAGGATTTTGCTCCTTTAAATATTTTGCCGTACCTGAGATGGTACCGCCTGTACCCGCACTCGCTATGAGGTGGGTGATTTTTCCTTGTGTTTGATTCCAAATTTCAGGGCCAGTACTCAAATAATGCGCCATGGCATTGTTGGTATTGAAATTTTGGTTGATGTACAACGAATTCGGCAATTCTTCTGCCAATCGCTGCGCCATTTTATAATAAGAACGTGGGTCTTCTGGTTTCGCATCTTTCGGACAAATGACCACTTCCGCGCCCATTGCCTCCAACATATCTACTTTTTCTTTAGAAATTTTACTCGATGCCGTTAAGACACATTTGTAGCCTTTCACTGCTGCGACCATTGCTAAACTAAAACCAGTGTTTCCGCTTGTTGCTTCGATGAGAATTCCCCCAGAATGGAGCTTACCTTGTTTTTCTGCTTGTTCAATCATGTAAAGCGCGATGCGGTCTTTAGCAGATTGTCCAGGATTCATGCCTTCTAATTTTCCGTAAAAAGAACCCGGTAAATTGGCAGTAATTTTATTAAGTTTCACCAACGGGGTATTCCCGATAGTATCTAAAATGCTATTGGCTGTCATAGATATTTTTTTGAGAATTTTCAGCGCAAGACTGTACTCAGGTCATTTTCGCAAAGGTAGTGGATAAATTTATAAAAAAAACTGATTTAGGTCACTTTATTGGTGAATTGGTCGGTTTTGATGGTGAAATTGGAGTTTATTTGGGCGGATTTTTAATCGGAAATATTAAATATTCTCTCTAAAACGCCTTAGCTTCGCCGCTAAATATCGTAAAATTATGAACAAGCTATTTTTCTTATTTATTTTATCATTGCTAACTACTACCCAGGTTTTTAGTCAGCAGTCAATGCTGCAATCTGGCCCAATGCTTGGTTACTCTGAAATGCGCGAAGTATTGTTATGGGTGCAGACTAAAGAGACCGCCGAAGTCAGCTTTGCCTACTGGGTAAAAGATTCTATAAATAGTAAGCCGACCGAAATCTTTCACACAAAATCTATTTTCACAAAAAAAGAAACTGCTTTTACTGCGAAAATAATTGCGGAGAAAGTCCTTCCTGGGAACAGCTATAATTACGATTTATACATTAATAAGCAAAAAATAGACCTTGATTACCCAACTACTTTTCAATCTCAAAAACTTTGGCAGTGGCGCGAAAATCCGCCATCGTTTACGATGGCAATCGGTAGCTGTGCCTACATCAATGAACCGAAATATGATCGACCTGGCAAAGGTTATGGTGATAATTACGGTATTTTTGAAAAAATATACGAAAAACGCCCTGACGCGATGCTTTGGTTGGGCGATAATAGTTATCTACGAGAAGCAGATTGGTCTACTCAAACAGGCATTCATCACCGATATACACACTCACGGTCCGTTCCAGAAATGCAGCCGCTGTTCGCCTCAACGCATCAATACGCCATTTGGGATGACCATGATTTTGGTCCGAATGACTCGGATAGAAGTTTTATTCACAAAAATAAAACACTGGCAGCGTTCGAAAACTTCTGGGGGAACCCAACAACTGGCTTGCCAGGAATAGAAGGTGGTATTACCACGAGTTTTCAATGGAATGATGTGCAGTTTTTTCTACTAGATAACCGTTATTTTCGGAGTCCAAATCATAGGAAAACGGGCGAAGCGACCATTCTTGGGAAGCAACAGTTGGAATGGTTAATCGACGCTTTGGCAACGAGTAAGGCTTCTTTTAAAATTATCGCTATCGGTGGACAAGTGCTGAATCCCTTACCAATTTGGGAAAATTACGCCAATCGTCATGCGGAAGAACGTGCCTATTTATTGAAACAAATTGCGGAAGAAGGAATTAAAAATGTCATCTTCCTCGACGGCGACCGCCACCATACTGAATTGAGTAAAATGGTCAACACAGCAGGGAATACAATTTATGATTTGACCTGTTCCCCGCTAACTTCTGGTACTGGCAAACGTGATGAAATTAATCCATTGCAGGTATTAAATAGTTTAGTGACAGAGCGCAATTTTGAGTAGTGTCCGATTAAAGTAGGGTGAATTTTAATTGAGTTGAATTGACAATCAGGATTTTATAGATTTCAATTGTGATTTACTATAATTCTATCGCATGAAAGTATTACACACACGGAGTCTTTTAGAACGATAAATCACTATTCAAATTTGTATCTATCTGATTTCCAATAAAAGGGCTTTTAATTTTACCCTACTTTAATCGTACACTACCCAATTTTGGTTTGTTAACTTTTTCAGGGGAATATCAAAAGCGGATTTTGAAAATTGAAATCTTTAATAAGGAAGGTAAGGAATTGTGGATGCGGGAGATTGTACAAGAGTGATTTTTTAAAGGGTAAGGGAAACGAAATTAATAAATTAATAAACTAATAAATTAATTTAAAATGTACATCAAACGAAATCTTAGCTGGAGTGTCATTCTCCGTTTTGCTTGGAAAAACCTTATCTTTTTTATCATTTGGGCAGCCTTGATTGTGTATGCCGATCATTATCTAGGGCATAATGACAAAGACATAGGGTTGGGTATTCCGTTTTTGCCATTGAGTACGATTGGTATTGCGGTTTCCTTTTACATTGGTTTTAAAAATAACGCCGCTTACGACCGTTTTTGGGAAGCCCGAAAAATTTGGGGTGGTATTATTAATTATAGTCGAACGTGGGGAAATCAGGTTGTCAATTTTGTACACAATTCCAATGCGCCAAAAGAAGAATCGGTGGCAATGCAGGAAAAATTAATCTATCGACACATCGCTTGGATAAATGCGTTGCGATTACAATTACGACAGCCAACAAGTTTCAGTATTAAGCATTCAAAAAGTGTGAAAGGTTATGGAATTGGTAGTCCTGAGCGTAGACATTGGGACGAAGAAGTTGGAGCTCTTTTGTGTAAAGAAGATTATGATTATTTGATTGAGCGTAAAAATACAGCGACTCATTTAATCAGAAAACAAGGTGACGACTTGCGATTATTAAACGAAGAAAAAGATTGGGTCAATGATTTTCGGCACATGGAAATGATGCGAGTTTTGGAAGAATTTTACAACTTACAAGGCAAATGTGAACGTATTAAAAAGACACCTTATCCTCGCCAATTTGCTTATTTTAGTAAAGTATTTGTCTGGCTTTTTGTGCTTTTGCTGCCTTTTGGTTTGGTTGGGCAATTCAAAGAAATGGGACACGCAGCCACATTTTTAACCATACCTTTTAGTGTGTTGATTTCGTGGGTTTTTATTACAATGGAAATTGTTGGAGATAACAGTGAAGATCCTTTCGAGGGCTTTGTCAATGATGTGCCGATGACTGCTTTGTGCCGAACGATTGAGATTGATTTGCGAGAAATGTTAGGAGAAACGGATTTGCCACTAGGCATTCAACCAGAAAATGATGTCTTAATGTAAGCGGATTGATTCGATTAGAAAGATTATTTCGATTGACTTGATTAGGCGGATAGTAGCAAAATCAAGTCAATCGAAATAATCAATTTAATAAGTATATGTTTTTAGCCAAGCCCAAATGTCTTGTCGAATCATAATTAAATAAACGATCAAGGCTATCGCCGCAAATATCAGCGTTACTTTCGTGTTTCGCTTTGTAATTTCGTATTTTTCGCGCCGACTTACATATCCTTTCTTTCTACTTTGAGCCATTTTTGTTTATTAGTTGAATAAGCCCCAGCTCCTAAGGGGGAGCGATGGGAGGTTAATTGCTTGTGTTAGAATTTAAGTTAATTTACCGCACTGATTGTGTGATTAAGCTTGAATATGCTCCCTTCTAGGAGCTGGGGGTTTTTGTGACTTTCATCCTGTCACCCCTCCAATCGTTCCCAATGGTTCTGTCCTTCCACCCCTTCCAAAATCGTCAAATAATTGACATACCGCAATTCCGAAATTTCTTCTTTTTCCAAAGCTTCTTTCACGGCACATTGAGGTTCTTCACGGTGAAGACAATCACCAAACTTACAGTCTTTCGACACTGCGAAAATTTCTCGAAAATTATGCGCCACATCCATCGGCTTGAGGTGATTGTAACTCAAACTCTTGATACCTGGCGTGTCAATAATCGAGCCACCAAAGCCCAACTCAAACATTTCCGCGAAGGTCGTGGTATGCTGTCCTTTTCCAGAATAATCAGACAATTCGGTCGTTCTGATTTCAAACTTGTCTTGAATGCTATTGACCAAAGAAGACTTTCCAACACCAGATTGACCACTAATTAAAGTGATTTTATCTTTCAATAAATTTTTAAAATCTTCCTTTCCCGTGCCTTCCGTTGCCGAAACCAAGATTACGGTATAGCCGATTTTTTCATAAATATCTTTCAAATATTCATAAATTTCGAGGTCGCCTTCAGCGTACAAATCACTTTTGTTGAAAACAATACAGGTAGGAATATTATACGGTTCGGTCATTAATAAAAAACGGTCAATGAATCCTTGTTTCAACATTGGGGAGACAATCGTCATGATAATGACCGCTTGGTCCACATTACTTGCTATCAAATGCAGGTGGTGCTTTTGACGCGGAGAAGCTCGAACGACATAGTTTTCGCGTGGGTCAATTTTTTTGATAATCCCTTTATTATCGGCTTCGATTTCAAAATGCACAATATCGCCCACCGCGACGGGATTGGTCAATCGCTTCCCATTCAATCGAAATTTTCCGATGATGCGGCAATCAAAGATTTCGCCCTCTGCGCCTTTTACGCGATACCACGCGCCCGTTGATTTAATGACTGTTCCTGTTAGCAAAAAATAGTATTTTGGAGAAGCGAGAGGTCAGACTATTTCATTGTCAGAGGTCAGATTTAAGACGTGTAATTTCTGACTTCTGACAGCAAAGCGGTCTGACTTCTGACCTCTTTTATCATTTATAAGATGTAAAGGTAATGGAAGAAAGGAAAGTTTTGTTCCTTAAGCAATAGTTTTTTAATAATTACCAACTGACAACATCACCAAAGTACAAGCTATCACCGTTTCAATTCCAAGTTCTTTTGCTAAAGAGACTAATTCCAGATTCTCCGTCCCAGGATTAAAAATAATTCGCTTAGGTTGCAAGCTGAGAATATAACTATAATGTGGTTTCTGCCGTTGAGGATTCATATATAAAGTAATGGTGTCCACTTCCTTAATTTCAGGTTGCCCCAATTGAATCTCTAAACCATGAATTTCTCCTTTGCGAATGCCAACAGGAATAGTTTCGTGACCATATTTCTGTAAACGATGGGTCGCAATATTGGAATAGCGAGTAGTATTTGGGGAAGCGCCTAAGACGACAGTTTTTTTCATATTTTATCTTCTGTTTAAAATAATTTTGCTAGAAAGGGTGTGCTTGTCTTTTTTTTTATTTTTACAAAAATAAAGGACTTAAAGCACCTCAATTTTCCTGTAAATGCCCAATTTTAACAGCTTCACTAAGAAATAGTTATTTTTTACAATAAATTTCTACTTCATTTCAAACCATTTGATATAAGATGCGTTATATTTGCGTGCTTAAATAGGATTAGATTAAATCTAAATAAGTGAAAAGGGGTAAATAAGTTGAGCCAGAATGCGCTGCAATTTTTCTTTTTCATTCAGAATAAAAATTAAGAAAAACATGGATAACCGACGAGTATATCTTGATAATAATTCGACCACACCGACTGACCCGAGAGTTGTGGATACAATGGTACCTTATTTTTATAAGATGCCCGGTAATGCAGCGAGTCGAAACCACCCATTTGGTTGGGAAGCAGAGGAAGCAGTAGACTATGCGCGAGAACAAATCGCTAATTTGATTAATGTTAGCTCGAAAGAAATCATTTTTACTTCGGGAGCAACAGAAGGCGATAATTTAGGTATCAAAGGGATTTATGAAATGTATGCCCGTAAAGGTAACCATATCATTACCTTGACCACTGAGCATAAAGCAGTATTAGATACTTGCAAGAAAATCGAAAAATCAGGTGGCGATGTCACTTATTTGGAAGTAGATAGCGAGGGTTTGATTAATTTGGATGAATTGCGTGCTGCAATCAAGCCAACTACCATTTTAGTAAGCGTCATGTGGGCGAATAACGAAACTGGTGTGATTCAACCCATGAAAGAAATTGGGGACATTTGCCGAGAAAATGGTGTGTTGTTCTTTTCAGATGCAACACAAGCAGTTGGTAAAATTCCAGTTGACCCTAAAGAAGTAGGTGTACACTTGATAGCGTTTACTTCTCACAAAATGTACGGACCAAAAGGTGTTGGTGCATTGTATGTGAGCCGTAAAAATCCACGAGTGAAAGTAACGGCACAGATGGACGGTGGCGGACATGAGCGTGGTATGCGTTCAGGTACGTTGAATGTTCCGGGTATCGTTGGTTTCGGAAAAGCGGCAGAAATTGCGAAAGCAGAAATGGCGCAAGATGCAGAACGATTGAGCAAACTCCGTGATAAATTGGAGAATGCCTTGAAAAATGCAATGGAGGAAGTTTATGTAAATGGTAGCGTCGAACACCGAATGCCACACGTTACAAACATTTCTTTTAAGCATGTTGAAGGGGAAGGTTTGATGATGACTTTCAACCAAAATATGGCAGTTTCTTCAGGTTCTGCTTGTACGTCGGCTTCGTTAGAACCTTCTTACGTTTTGGTGGCTTTGGGCTTGGGTGATGATTTGGCGCACTCGTCAATTCGCTTCAGTTTGGGTCGTTTTACAACGGAAGAAGACATTGATTATGCTATCGAAAAAATGACATCAGGTGTGAATCACATGCGGGAATTAAGCCCAATTTGGGAGATGTATAAAGAAGGTGTAGATATTGATAGCATTGTATGGGGTGCTGCACACTAAAAATAGAGTATGGTTGACGGATCATGGCTCACGGTCAGCTTCGGAAACATTTTTAAATAAAATTTGAAAACATTTTCGATTTCAATCGAGTTAATCGGTTAATCGAATCAATCGAAATAATATTATGGCTTATTCAGAAAAATTATTGAACCATTTCAAACATCCAAAAAACGTTGGTACTTTAGATAAAGCATCTAAAAGTGTTGGTACGGGTTTGGTTGGTGCACCTGAGTGTGGCGACGTAATGCGTTTGCAAATTGAAGTGGATGACGCAAGTGGCGTTATCAAAGATGCTAAATTTAAAACGTTTGGTTGCGGTTCAGCAATAGCTTCTTCTTCTTTGGCGACAGAGTGGTTGAAAGGCAAAACGGTTGATGAAGCATTGGCGATTGACAATATGGATATTGTGGAAGAACTGGCTTTGCCGCCAGTAAAAATTCACTGTTCTGTATTGGCAGAAGACGCGATTAAAGGCGCAATTGCTGATTATCAGAAGAAAAATGGCTTGGAAGTAACGGTTGATTTGACCGCGGCTCACTAATTCGATTAGTAGGGTTGTAGGGTTATTTCAATTTATTCGATTGTTTTTATTCGAATTTAATTGAAAAATTTCTGTCGTTTCATCATTGTTAAACAGATTCGACTATCTAAAAATTACTCGATAAGGCTATACATTTGCATAGTTTTAAATCGAGATAATTATGATAATCGAATCAATCGAATCAATTTTTATGGTTTTCGTAGCAGACAGCGCCAAAGAGCGCATTGAAGATGTATATTCAAAAAATAATTTGAATCCAGAAGAGTACTTCGTGCGGGTATCCGTAACAAGTGGTGGCTGTTCGGGGTTAAGTTATACGTTGGATTTTGACAATGAAAGTCAGCCGAATGACCAGATTTTTGAAGACAATGGAATGAAAGTCGTAACGGATTTGAAGAGTTTCTTGTATCTCTGCAATACGACTTTGGAGTTTTCTGATGGACTGGACGGACAGGGTTTTTATTTCAATAATCCGAATGCTTCGCGGACTTGCGGATGTGGGGAAAGTTTTGCAGTGTAGTCTATTTTGAAGTTTAAAAAAGGGCAGTATTTTTAAAATACTGCCCTTTTTTATGAAGCTGTTTGAGATTCTCTATTCTTAAAGAATTTAGTTGACCCTTTCAAAGCTACTTCTAACGGGCCTCTTTTTTCTAAAATTTTAGGAAATTTCTTAGCGTACTTTCTTAATTTTGAACGCCGTGACTTTATCCTTTCAATAATTTTTTCTCCATCTAAATTATAGAATTCAGCCGGCCAAGATTTTATCGCATTTTCAATAACCTCATCCGTCAGGTTTTCTTGTAAATAAGTCGCTTCCTGTAAAAACAACTCTTCTGAAACACCATATAAAAAGTAAGAATCAAAGGGCTTAATCATGCTAGGTAAATAATCAATATCTTTTTTAAATGGTCGCAATAAGGGTTGAGAAAACGGGCGATTGATAATGCTTGGAATCATACCACCGATGCCATAAAATACATTGTCGCGGTCGCAAGCCATGACGGTTGCAATCATTTTACCGTCCTTTTCTGTCACAATCCAACCCCAATTTTTAGCGTGTCTATCCCAATCCCCAATCCCCAATCATTAAATTGAAGAGTCGCGCGCGTATCAAATTAGCTGTATCGATTTCGAAATAATCATGTCCGGCATCCAATTTTTGAATACCTTCGGTAGTTGTCACTTCAATGATTCTTTCTAAATTTGTCCATTCACCAGTTCCTTCTGTTTCATATTCTAAAAAATAAACTCGGTTCTCAAAATCATAATTAAAGCTATCCAGGGCCAATTGATGCTCTAAATAAACAAGTCTAGGAGTCGAATGCCAAAGCCCAATTCTATCAGCCATTGATGGAACAACCAGCGCGCCGTAAGGATGTTGAGCAGAAATACCATCAGTAACAATACCCGCGATGCCTATTTTTCTGGCAAAATCAGGGACGAGTGAACGAGGATCTTTATTGACAGAGCGTAAGGTATAGCCATTGCCTTTATTATCATGAAGTTCGAGGGATTGCGTTTGATTTCCACTACCTTTTTTTACGGGAGTCAGTCCACCATATAAAGTATCCAACCGTACTTTGGAAACAGTAATCGGTGTCTCCCACGCTTTGTGATAGCCTCTACCTTGAAACGCATGTTTAATCATTCCACCTTCGTATAATTCAGTCGCAATTATCGTGATGGAATCCTGACTATTTGGTGTATTGGTTGCCTTCTTTTCATAAACAACTGTAGATTGCGGCAATTTTTCAATGGCTTTGCAGCTAAAAATAACTTGAATGCTAAGCAGAATTATAAACAAGGGTAAAATATATGGCGGTGTATCAAATGTAAGGCTGTCCCTTTTGGGGATACCTTTTCTGCAAATACTCGAAAGTATAATAACTATTGAAGGTTTGATGAAAAACGATGAATATCCTCGTGATTAACCTCAGCCTTACATTTGATACACCGCCAAATATATTTCATTATCATTATCATTATCATTATTAGATTTTTTTTACTACCAGATTTCATCGAATAGAAGTTGAAAAGTGTATTCAAATGAAGATAAAACGGGAGAGTCGTTTTATCGTTCAGTGACTAATTTTGAATAGACTTGTTACCCGGATAGAAAGGGTTAGCTGGAATTTAGATTTTTGTGATAGTTTTCTTGAAAAATCATTGAATGGTCTCTCTATTGAATTATTTTTTGGAGGAAAATAGCGCAAAAAGATATTTTCAGATGACTGTTTCTATCTGGATAACAAGTCTAATGTCAAATGAAGTACTCAGGTTGAATAAGTAAATTTATCAATGCTTATGGTGTTTTAAATATCCATCCCTTAAGTTTTAGCTTATTTTTCCATTATCGTTTCCTGTTTTTATATTTAAATATTATCTTATACATATTAATGGTTTATGTTAAATCGCGATTCTTACTCATTTTCTGATTTTCTCTCTCAAAGTTCAAAGAATATCCTTTCAAAATTGTACCTTTTTTCGTATATTTGCGTTATAACATCAACCAAAATAAAGTTTATCTTCCTTTTTTTTCTACAATTATTTTCCTGAAACACCTGTAAAGTTTGTGAATAATAAACAATAGAAGTGCATTAGTCTATGTGTTTTAATTTCGAGACATTCTAAATCAGTATCGTGTTAAGAACAAATTCTTTTTGCAACAATCTTCCAAAAAAGACGGAAGTTAAATCATCAGTCCAGATAATGAATAACATCTTAATTACTTTTGCCTTACTTTTTTTAGCAGTAACTATCAACGCACAAAACTTGCCTTATTTTGTACCAAAATTTTCAAATCAATCCCTTCATGCTAGGGTTGATTTTAATTTACAAAACCTATTGGTGCAAAAATTAAACAAAAATCCAAAGTGGAAAAGTTTGATTAAAAACAAAAAAATGGCAGTGGGCTTGGTTGACTTACGAAATGTTTATCAACCAAAATTTGCGCGAGTGAATGGAAATGAAATGATGTATGCTGCAAGTTTGCCAAAAATTGCGGTCTTATTGGCCGCCACAGATGCCATTGATAAAGGAGAATTGAAAGAGACAGAAGCCGTGAAAAAAGATATGCGCATGATGATTGCCAAGTCTAATAACGCTGCAACAACCAGAATGATTGACCGAGTTGGTTATCGAAAAATCGAAAAAGTATTGACGCACCCAGATTATCGCTTGTATGACAGAAGCTACGGCGGCGGATTATGGGTAGGAAAGCGATATGCAGCAGGCGGTGCACGCTATCCTGACCCGATGAAGGGTATTAGTCACGCGGCGACAGTCTCGCAAATTTGCCGATTTTACTACTTGCTATCGCGCGGAGAATTGGTGAGTCAAGAGCGCTCAGAACAAATGTTAGACTACCTTGGTAATCCAGAATTGCACCATAAATTTGTCAATACCTTAGATAAAGTAGCTCCCAAAGCGGATGTTTATCGAAAATCTGGTTCATGGAGAACCTTTCATTCTGATTCTGCTTTAGTATGGGGACCTGATGGCAGACAATACATCGTCGCTGCTATGGTCGATGACGCAGCTGGCGGACAAATTATTAAAGATTTAATTTATGTAGTCGAAGAAGTACTGGAAGAATCTGGTCAGATTTTGGCAACAAAATAATGAACTATTCAATAGTGAATACTTTCTATTAGTATAGCCTGATAAAAGTATGAAAATTGGAATGAGAAGGATTTCTCATTCCAATTTTTTTGTCCAACTCAAACATTTTTTTTAAATATGTTTTGAAATCATATGAAATAGCTCTACTTTTAGAATAATAATCTATGGAAATGGAGGAAAAATACGCTTCTTATTTTGAGGTTTTGGTACTCTAATTTTTTACGCTTAATTCTACATTTTTAATTAAACAAATGACAGCTCTCCGCAAAACATTTAAATTGTTTCTTTGGAAGGCGTTTGACATCCGCGAGGGAGAAGAACGCAAGGCAGGGTTGATGCAGTTGCTGATTTTTCTGATTATTTCAACTTTGTTAATTGTCAAGCCGACGGTTAATTCTATGTTTATTAAGCAATTTGGCGTTGAGCAATTACCGTTTGCATTTATCTTGGTAGCGATTATTGCGGCAGCGATGTCACGGTTATATTCTCAATGGTTGACCCAATATTCGTTGTACAAAATCATGGTGGGAACATTGGTGCTTTCTACTCTAGGTTTGGTTAGTTTAGGCGCTTTGTTTCAGATTGGCGGGTACCACGATGGTATTATATATGGGTTTTATGTAGGTGTTGCGATTTTTGCAGTGCTGACGGCGTCGCAGTTTTGGTTATTGGCAAACATGGTTTTTGATGTCCGCGAAGCTAAACGACTGTTTGGATTCATCGGGGCGGGTGCGATTGCTGGTGGGATTTTTGGAGGATATTTGACTTCTTTTTTAGTAAAGTTGATGCGGAGTGAAAATCTGGTTTTTATTGGCGCAACATTCCTTTTAGTTGCTTTGCCTATCGTTCAATATGTTTGGAAAAATTATTTAAAAGTAGGTGTTTATTTACCCGAAAAATCAAAAGCAAAGAAAAAGATAACTCGTTCGCCCTTATCATTAATCTATAATTCAAAGCACTTATTGTATTTGGCAGTTATTATTGGTGTAGGGGTGATTGTGGCGAAGCTCGTGGATTATCAATTTAGTGCGGTCGCTGCTGATTTTTATACAGACCAAGATGAATTGACGGCATTTTTTGGCTTCTGGTTTTCTACATTTAATGTAATTTCTCTCTTGATTCAATTATTGTTGACGCGGCGATTTGTCGGAAAATATGGAGTCGGAACATCGTTACTATTTTTACCCGCAGGTATTTTAATCGGAGCAGTTGCTTTGCTTTTTGCACCCGCACTGTGGGCGGCAATTTTGATAAAATTAAGTGATGGCAGTTTTAAGCAATCCATTCATAAAGCAGCAATTGAGTTACTCGCGTTACCTATTCCACCTGAAATAAAAAAGCAAACAAAGACCTATATCGACGTCGTTATTGATAGCGTCGCAACCGGAATCGGTGGATTAATCTTATTGTTTTTAGTACGTGGTTTAGACTTATCAATTCGTTCGATTAGTGTAATGATTATCGTATTAATTGCGGTTTGGTTTTACTTTGCCTGGAAAGTAAAACAAGAGTATTTGCTATCTTTTAAATTGAAAACGAAGAAAGCACGGCAGCGAGATTTATCAAAAATCACCAATTTTTCAAAAGGTGGATGGGAGAATACTTTGATACATTTACTGGAAAGTGGTTCAGATAGACAAACCTTGGTTGCGCTGCGAAAGATTAGAAAGTGGAAGTATAAATTATCTTCTAAGTATCTTGAAAAATTCTTACACCATAGTTCCCCAAATATTCGGGCAGAGGTCATTAAAAGTTTAGAGAAAGAAGATGATATCCGTTTGCCAGATGAAATATTGGAAGAAATTGTGACGATGATTGAAGACCCTGCTGCGCGAGTGCGGGAAGCAGCATTTGAGTATGTGATTAAGACGTCGGAAGGAGATATTTCGCCTATTTTACAAGAGTATTTAGAAGATGAAAATCGAAAATTGAGCAACGCTGCCTTGGTTGGTCTGGCGATGCACTCTCAAGATAAACCGAATTTGGCAACTCAATTTCAATTAGGAACTAAAGTCGCGGAACGTTTAACGTATTTAGAAAAAAAAGCGCTACCCAAAGAGCGAAAAAGGATAAAAATTGCCTTGCTAAAAACCATTGGTTATGCACGCTTGGAAGCATTTTATCCATTTATCGAAAAGTGTTTACAAGAAAATGGTTTTGCAGTTTCACGGCAAGCGATTTTATCGACAGGAGATAGTTTGGATGAAAAGTTATTAGAAATAATGCAAGAAATTCTAATGACGAATATTAGAAATAAAGCAATTTCGTTAAAAAATCTGGAAAAACTTCCAGTCATTTTGTCGATTATTGAATCGCAGCAAGCCACTGATTTATTATTTGCATTATTAGCGTACGAACAATTCACCGTACGCAATTCAGCATTGATTGGCTTGCGGAAAATGCAGCAACGGTTTCCAGAGTTGGAATATGATAAATCAGTTGTGTTGGGTTATACTTTAAAAGAAGCTCAAGAATATCAAGAAATTTTATCAGAACTGTATGCTCAGCGAATGCCGCAGACGGAACATTTTTCGGAAGAAAAAATTGAGCGTGTCAAGATTGCACAATTGGTATTGGTTTCCCTTTTAGAAAAACAATTGGATGTTAATTTGAAACGTATTTTTTGGTATTTAGAATTGATGTACAATTCGGCAGATATGCGTTCAATTTATCGGGGTATTCATAGTCGAAAATCAAATTTACGGATTAATGCCTTGGAGTTTTTAGATAACGTATTGGATTTTAATTTGAAAAAAGTGATTGTTCCCATTGTCGAAATTACCATCATGAGTAATATTTCAAAAAATGCACTGATGCTTTTGAATTTGAATATTCCGAATGAAATGGAAAGCCTCGAACGGTTGATAGATGGGAAAGACGAAAAGATAAAACTGGCGGCGTCGAATTTGTTGAAGGTTTTGATGACAGAGTATTTTTCGCCGTTACTTGGAGCAGAAGATTTAGGCTCGGCTTAATTATAGAATTCGGAGTAAACAACTACGAAGTAGTTAAATATGAATAACCTCGGATGAAATCCGAGGGACAGCTGAAAATGCATCACAACTCTGAAGGAGTTGAATATATTAGATGGACATTCAACTCCCCTAGAGTTATTATAGGACTGTTCGCTTTCCGCAGATTGCATCTGCGGTTATCTATATTCAATCTCTTCGAGATTAGGGCATAACATAATTTATTGAGTAATTGCCAATAACAAATTTTCATAAACTACCTCCGCCGCTCGTTCCCAGCTAAATTTCTGTCGCTGAACCCGCCCTTTTTTAATCAACTCTTTCCGTAAGGTACTATCTTCAAAAAGCAATTTCATCCCTCCTGCAATTTCCTCCACACTATTCGGATTCACCAAAACCGCCGCTTCTCCAGCCACCTCTGGCATCGAAGAAATCGTAGAAGTCAACACCGGCGTATCACAATACATTGCTTCCAAAATCGGAATACCAAAGCCTTCAAACAAAGACGTATAAGTACTCGCCAAGGCTGCTGCCGTCAATTTTGGTAATTCTTTATCATCCAAATAGCCCAAAAAAATGACGTCGGTTCGATAAGTTATTTTTTCTAAAATTTCAGAAACAGCTCCTGTTTGCCATGCCATGCGACCTGCTAATAACAGCTTCATCGGTGATTGTGTCGATTTTTTAAATTCATCAAAAGCCGCAATGAGGCGTACCACATTTTTGCGTGGATGAATAGCACCAACGTAGAAAAAATAATCTTCACCATCGGCATATTCTTCTTTTACGGCTATCTTCGCTGCTGTCGAAATTGGTAGAAAACGTTCCCGACAACCATTGCAAGCCACCGCGATTTTTTCTGATACTATACTATAGGTGTCCACAACGTCTTTTTTTGTAAATTCAGAGACGGCAACGATGCGGGTGGCTTTGTGATTAAATTTTGGAACAAAGTAATCATAATATTTCTGCGGCCAAAAACTTACTTGATTTGGAAAATGATGATGCGCAATATCATGCGTCACCAAAACGGTCGGCACATCTGTTTTTAAAGTCAAAAAGTTATCCGTTGATAAGAAAACATGAGGCTGATATTTTTTCAAGGCTCGTGCCACTGACCACTCAAACCATAAGTACCATAAAAATGGATGCCGCGCAGGTGGAAACAACACGACAGGGGTCACATTGTCTGCAAAAATAAATTCAGGGTCGAAAGGACGGTCGAAAAAGAAGATAAATTCATGTTTGGGATGGTCAAGAACGATGCGGCGGACCACTTCGTAAGTAAACCAGCCCATGCCTTCGAGCTTGCCTTTTAGTAAAAAACGGGTATTGATGGCTATTTTCAAGATTTAAATTTTAGATATGACCGATTTGTTAGGCAGAATGGTTACGTGGATTGAACGGATAAAACGGATTTAGACGGATTTTCTACGTAGGGGGCGTACCCTTGTGGTCGCCCAATGTCTTATAAATTGAAACATCGGGCGACCACAAAGGTACACTTCTACATAAAAGCATCGCCAATTTCTTGACCTATAAAAAAACGTTTTAATCCGTCTAATCTGTTTAATTCGCGTAACCATCCTATCTAATTCGATGATTATTTTAAGTTGAACGGCCAAAATAAACCTTTTTATTTGAAATATTTAAACCTATATTTTTAACGATTTCAAAAATAAACCTCCTTTTATCGGCTTTTTTCCTCCTTTTATCAGAAAATTATAAGTTTGTAGGTACTATGTATTGCATAGTACCTACAAACGGTGTATGTTTGCACCATGAGTTTAGAAAAACTAAATATCGAAAAGGAATTGGACAAGAAAAAAGTCCAGCTTCGGCGGGGAATTTTGGAACTATGTGTAATGTCTATTATTATCTCAGAGGGAGAAATTTATTCTTCTGATATAATTGTTCATTTAAAAAAGCATAGCGAACTGGAATTGAAGGAAGGAACATTGTATCCGCTATTAATGCGGTTAAAAAATGCTGGATTACTTCACTACAATTGGCAAGAATCTAAAACTGGACCGCCACGCAAGTATTATCACATCACCGATTCGGGGCGTGAATTTTTGGATGGACTGCTTGACACTTGGAACAATCTCGTACTGGCAGTCAATAATTCTACCCAAAACTTAATGAATAAAAGAGAATAGATGTTTGATTGCTTCTGTTAAAATCAGGAGTCGAAATCATCCATTTATTAACAATTTTCCGAAAAAATGCAATGCTAAATAGCAGTTCGGAACGATAATCATCTTTTACAATGAATAAAATACTAAACATCAATCTTGGAGGGTATCCATTTACAATCGACGACGATGCGTATTCGCATTTGAGTGAGTATTTGAATACGATTCACAACCACTTTCAGGATTCGGAGGGCTACGAGGAAATTACCGCAGATATTGAGGCACGGATGGCAGAATTGTTTCAAGAAACAACGGCTAATCGTCCGATTGTAACCTCTCAAGCGGTCAAGGATGCTATTGCAATAATGGGAACGCCCGAGGATTTTGGCGCAGAAGCAGTAGAGGAAGAACCGATGGCAAAGAAAGAAAGAACCAAACGCACTGCTCATAAAACGGGTATCAAAACGGGTAAGCGATTGTTTCGAAATCCAGAAGATGAAGTGGTTGGTGGTGTGGCGTCGGGCGTGGCTGCATACTTGGGGATTCAAGACCCACTTTGGGTGCGATTAGGATTTTTAGTAATTGCTTTTGGAATGGGGTTTGGCGTCTTATTTTACGTCGTTTTATGGGCAATTTTACCAAAAGCAGAGAGTGCGAGCGACCGATTGGCAATGCGTGGCGAACCGATTAATGTGGACAATATTGGTAAAATAGTGGAGGAAGAAATCGACAATTTTACGGATAAAATGACGGGGTTAGGTGATGATATAAAAGACGAATTCGATACTAAAAAAAAAAGTTTCACAAGCAGTGGAACAACCGGAGGCGCGCGTGAGGCAGTTGGGGCGGTTAGGAAGGCCGTTGCCACGGGGCTTCGTGTTTTAGGGAAGACAATTAAAATAGTGGTCAAAACTATTCTGAATATTTGGAAACCAATATTTTTCATCGTTGGTTTGGGGCTGATAATTGCTTTTGCAGTTGGTTGGATTGCGTCCTTGATTGGTATCTTTTTAGGGTTTCCGTTTTTGAATTTTATTCTACACGGCAACTCTGCTTTCAACGCTTCGGTGGTGAGTGTGAATGTCCTTTTTGTGATAGGAATTCCATTGGTAGCGATGATTTTGGCGGTGATGCGAATTTTTATGGGGTCTCATATTAAGCCAGTTTGGAAGACGGGATTGTGGGCATTTTTTGCAGCAAATTTATTGTGCTTATTTACAAACGTGATGTTTACGGTTAAAGACTTTGAACATAGCAATGAGTTAAACCAAGTAACACGAGCAGGTTTTGTTTCAGGTGATACCTTGTCGATTGACTTTTTAGAAAATCCTTACGCTGATGCTTGGGTGACGTTTGATGAGGTGAAAATTTCTGGTAATAAATTGATTAACGAGTCCGTGTATTTGTACATTGAAAAATCTGATAATGAAGATTTTAAATTAGAGCAACGTACCTTTTCTAGAGGTCCTTCTCGAGAAATGGCAACGGAATTAGCGAATATTATCGAATACAATTTTGAAATAAAAGATGACCAATTAGTCTTTCCTGCGCATTTTGCTATTGAGCAACCGACTAAATATCGAGCGCAACGGATTAATTTATATCTAAAAGTTCCGGAAGGTAAATTCATTAAATTCAAGCACCGCACCAACGAAGTTATTAAAGAAATGGAGGTGGATGCCAGCAAAGACCATCCAGATTATGGTCGGTATGCGGATTGGTGGTACGAGGATAACGATGAAATGCAGATTTGGAAAATGGAGGAAAATGGCTTCGTTTGTCCTAATTATTTAGCTAAAAACAAATCGGATAGTACTTATGATTTTAAAAATTTCAAAGTGCTGACCGTGGAAGGCTCGATGAAAGTAACGGTTGAAAAAGGCGATGAATTTGGCATTCGATTGGAAGGTCGGAACAAGAATTTGAAGAATGTAGAAGTAACTCAATTTGGAGAGAGTCTTGATTTTCAATACAACAGAGATAGACATAATGACCATAATGGCCGTTCCGTACATTTATTTGTAACGATGCCTTATTTGGAGAAATTGGCAATAGAAAATACAAATGATGTCCGTATTCAAGGTTTCGTTCAAGATGCGATGACGATTTCTTCGGAAATGCGAGAGCATGAAATAAAAGCGTTTATTGAAGTTGAAAATTTGACGATTAAACAGACAAAATACCATAAATTAGACCTGCGAGGAAAAGGCAAATATTTGAATTTGTCAATGGACGAAAATGCAGATATTGATGCGGAACATTACACGGTCAGCGTGGCAGATGTGAAAGCAGTGAATCGAAATGGTTTAAAATTGATGGTGACGGATACGCTGCGCAAGCATGTGAGTCCGGGTAGCGAATTGACTTTAGATGGCAATCCTTTGGTAATTGATTTACGTGATACACATCGCGATTAAATTGTACCAAAATTTTATAACAATATATTTTAACAGCAGTATTTTTCAGCAGGCAGTTTGACGCGACTCAAACTGCCTGCTTTTTTTGTTCCCCCTGAATTGCATTCAGGGCTATTGCTATTCAATCGCTCCGCGATTTTTTTTGAACTATTCTTATTCAAATTGGTTGGTATTTAATTAAAATCATAGCTCCTCACCAATATACCAATCACAGATAAATTAATATACCAACGAATATGAACGTCCACATCATTACCATCGGTGACGAAATTCTTATCGGTCAAATCATCGACTCCAACTCTGCTTGGATGGCGCAACAACTCAATTTCATTGGCGCAAGCGTTGAACAAATCACGAGTATCAGCGATACCAATGATGCCATTCAAAATACGATGAAAATTGCCAGTGAAACCGCCGATATTGTTTTGATGACGGGTGGACTTGGGCCAACGAAAGATGATATTACTAAAAAATCAATGGCGGAATATTTTGGTACAGAAATGATTTTCCATGAACCCACTTGGGAGCGTATTGAAAAGTTATTTCAAAAATGGGGACGCAGCACGACGTCTGCCCACCGGGAGCAATGTTTCATGCCTGAAAATGCTTTGATTTTAAAAAACAAAATGGGCACTGCACCGGGAATGTGGTTTGAATTTAACAATACGGTCTTCGTCTCGATGCCGGGTGTGCCTTACGAAATGAAATATTTGATGGAGTTTGAGGTGCTACCAAAATTGAAAACGACGTTTAAAAGTAAGCCGATTGCACACCGCACGATTTTGACAGTAGGGGAGGGCGAATCTCGAATTGCGGCACGGATAGAATCGGTTGAAAGCAATTTGCCACCACATCTAAAATTAGCGTTTTTACCCAATTTAGGCAATGTTCGCGTGCGTTTATCAGGTACACACGACGATGAAGCCTTTTTAAATCAAGAATTGGACAAGTATGCAGCGGAAATTGAAAACCTCATTCCTGAATTGATTTATGGCTATGGTACCGACAATTTAGAATCTGCTATCGGTCGAATGTTGAAAGAACGAAACTTGACAATTGCGACGGCAGAAAGCTGTACCGGCGGTTTTGTTGCACATAAATTAACGTCCGTTTCTGGTTCATCTGCGTATTATATGGGCAGCATCATCGCCTATGACAATCAGGTAAAAATGAAGCAATTGAGTGTACAAGAATCGACTTTGAAAGCCCATGGCGCAGTCAGTGAAGCGACCGTCATTGAAATGGTGAAAGGCGCGGTTAAACTACTCGGAACGGATATCGCAGTTGCTATTTCAGGCATTGCAGGACCAGGCGGCGGTACGGAAGAAAAGCCCGTTGGTACGATTTGGGTAGCGGTTGGAAATGGAGAACGGGTACAGACCAAACTTGTTAAAGCGGGGAAAAATCGGATTAAGAATATCGAATATGCGTCGGTGTATGCGTTGAGTGAGGTTCGGCAGTTTTTGTTGACGATACCTGGGGGCAACAAGTCTATTTTAAAACATGGTGATTTTTAAAATCACCATGTTTTGACACAAGACCAACCTGTTTTCTTAAAAAGAATTATCTTCGCGGTCGCAAAAAAAAGCGACTATTTTAAATACCGTGTAAGCTAAATTTCCTCGCATTTAAAAAGTAGGAGTTTGAGGATGAAAATGGTTCTGCAAAAATAATTTTCATCCTCAAAACCTCACTCGCGCTGACGCAGGTAACGCGCATTGTATACTACACGGTACTAAACGACTATAATTCTTATTGATGAAATTTTTTGACGGAGTTAATTTTATTGGACGATTGCTGGTAGCCATGTACTTTATGTACGAAGGAATCCTCTTTTTTTTCCAACCGAACGACCAGGTTTCTACCTTAATATTGTACTTCTTTTATTTCTTAGCGTTTTGGAAAATTGCAGGCGGCTTGGCATTGGCAGGCGGCATCAAACCTCGTGCGACGGCTGCTGTTTTGGCGATTATCTTAATTATAAATGTCGTTTTGAGCTTCTTTTTTATAGAAGGAAATAATACCGGAACTGATTTTTTAATGCAAAGAATAAGCCTTTTAGGGACACTTCTTTTCATTGCGGGTACACGCATGATTCCTTACGGTTTGATGATTCGATCGGAGGATAGTATGAATGAGAAGTATGGAGGTTAAAATGTTGACAATTAGCTCGATTATTCTGATTGATTCGATTAACCCGATTGTCGCCAACAATCGAGATAATCGAATCAATTAAACTAATCGAATTAATCAAACCATTTCCCCAAAATCACCTCCGCTTCCTTATTCTGCGGCGAAAAACCTGGACTATCTCTTCCACCTGCCCGCTCATAATTAGCCCGCCAATCCACAAAAAATGCACCTGCAAACCAGCTTTTTTGCCAAAAAGATTCAAAAAAAGCATGGTAGCAGTTGGCTTGTGTTCGCGTCGAAACTTTCTGAAACATTCCTGCTAATCCACCTGCTTTTTGACGAGGTTCAAATGCAGCATCTTCCGTACTTTTATAGCCGATTTCAGTAAAGAAAACAGGACGATCGACTTGCTGTTGCAATGTTTTGATTTTATAAAAATGGGGTTGCCAAGCTTCTTTTAAAGTAGCGATGGAAGGCTTTTTATTATCAGTTAAACTAAAGCCTGCTTGAATGCCAATATAATCCAGTTTTGTCCAAAAAGGAAGTGCCGTAAATTCCGTTTGCCAATCGGCGGCATAGGTTATTTTTCCTTGATAAATGAGTTGAATCGAGTCGATTAAATTTTCAAAAAAATCAGGATGTGCCATAGTCAATTGCGACAATTCAGTGCCCATGCAAAAAACATCGACGCCTGATTTTTGGGCAATATTGGCTTGCTGTAGAATGAAATTTTGATAATCAGTTGACCAGTTTTGCCAAAGCGTATCGTTTTCAAAATGGATGTCTTGGGTCGCTGTATTTTTAGAATTTTCAATTAAAATCTTAGGTTGCAGAAAGGTACGAATGCCATGTTTTTTAGCAAACTTAACCGTTTTAAAAATCGAAGAATCTTTTTTTGACCAACCAAATTCATTGAGTGGTGGCATTTTAATCGAATCAGATTCGGGTGTTTGTTGCCAAGCAAAAGTGGTCAAAGCAATCCATTCAATATTGTTTTTAACTAAGGATAGAAAATGTTTGGTTTCAGGGTTTCTTGCGGGAACAAAATGCACACCACGTAATTTTTTATCTTTTTCAAAATGATTGTAAACTTGAAAATCACGTTGGGCAATTTCACTTTTCCAATCGACTTCAGCATTTGATATTTCGACAATTTTTGAAATAGTAAAAAACGCAAAAAGCGGTAGGGTAGTCGTCAATAACAGTTTTTTGAAAAATGCCGTTTGACCTTGGTTTTTAAAAGAACGAACTAAAAAGCGAAGCCAAATAAAAAGACCATACGGCAGCAATAAATAAAACCAGAACATAGCTGTTTTAGCAAACTGAAAAGTCATATTCGGCAACAATTGTAGGGTTTGCCACGGTGACATTTGGTTACTGTGAAAATACAAAATAGTCAAGACCCACATCAGGACCAATGTAGCCAATAGCCATTTTGTAGCAGTTTTGAGTTCTGTTTTTAAATTAAAGGAATTTGAATTTTCAACTCCAGAATTAACACTTTCGTCTTTCATTATCGCAGATTTGTCTACAAAGAACGCCTTTTTTCTGCATTTGTTCCGAAAATGATACCTTTGTCCCAAACGACAAAAAAGTCACTACGACGAATGCCGACGGAAAAAAACGACGACATACTCAATCGCTTAAAATCGGATGATAAATCGGTGTTGAAAGATATTTTTCAGCAGCACTATTCGCCTGTATGCGCAGCGATGTATCGGTATATTTTGGATAGAAATTTGGTGGAAGATTTGGCACAAAATGTCTTCATTCGGCTGTGGGAAAAACGCCAGACGATCAACATTACTTCCTCTTTAGGTGCGTATCTACGGCGAATGGCCATCAACGAAGCTCTCGGACATTTGCGCAAATACAAGAATGTTCACATTGAAGAAATTACACCAATTACGCCTGTCAAGCAAACGGAAAATACCGAAGAACAATACCTGCATAAAGAGTTACAAGAACAAATTACGGATGCGATAAATACACTGCCGCCCAAGTGTCGGCGGGTGTTTCAGCTGAGTCGTTTTGAAGATTTGACGTATCGAGAAATTGCTACGAAGTTGGATGTTTCTGTAAAAACTGTAGAGAATCAGATGGGGAAAGCCTTGCGAGTATTGCGGGAACGAATGAAGCGGTATTTGTAAAAAAGAGGTCAGACCATTATCATTGTCAGAGGTCAGACAGACTTCCAATTATTCTCACCTGACTTCTGTGAAATAGCCATATTTTTTTTGCAATCGGGCAGATGAAAATCTATCTACTTTTGCATCTTCACAGTTTGAAATAAAATAAAGCCTTATTTTTACGTTAATTAACAAAAGGAGTTTGAGGATGAAGTATGATTTTGAAAAAATGATTCTTTCTCCGCAATAATTCCACCCGCGTTGCCGTAGGCAACGCACACTATATTTTATGAAGTTCGAAAATCGTAAGATTTTCTTGTTTCTTAACTTCTTTCCACTAATCATCATCATGTTTTACCATGGGAAATTGGCGAACTTAACTGTCTGCCTTGTGCCACCCACCGTAACCCGTATTAAAATTTTTTAGCTATGAAAATGACAACTTTTCCTTCAACTATTTTACTTCTTGCATTCTTTTTTTGCTGCATTTCTTGCGGCAATGAAACGACAGAAACGTCTATAAAAAACCCAACCAATGCACCCGTTTCTTCTGGTCATCCCGTCATTGATGGATTGACGAAGGAAATTGCAGAATCGCCTGATAATGCTGAATTATACGCCAATCGAGCAGGTATTTGGATGGAATTGGAAGGTTATGACGAAGCGATTGTTGACTTAAGAAAAGCGATTTATTTGGATTCCTTGAAGCCCGAATATCATCACGAATTGGGGAATTTATACATGGATTATTACAAGTCGCGTTTGGCTTTACAGACGATGGAAAATGCAGGTGTTATTTTTCCAAAACGTATTCCAACTTTACTTAAATTGTCGGAATTTCAGATGATTTTGAAGCAGTATGAACGGGCGTTGTATTCTTTGGAACGGATTCGCGTGATGGAACCGAATAATCCAGAAATGTACTTCATGTTTGGGAATGTTTTTGAGGAAATGGAACGGATTCCTGAAGCAAAATCGGCGTATCAAAATGCGGTCGAACAAAACCCAGATTTGGTAGATGCGTGGATAAAATTAGGGCAACTTTTGAGTACCGAAAAGAATCCTTTGGCAGCGCGATATTTGGAC
Source organism: Saprospiraceae bacterium (assembly GCA_047629355.1). Lineage (GTDB taxonomy): Bacteria > Bacteroidota > Bacteroidia > Chitinophagales > Saprospiraceae > CAYUNA01. Next base: position 27,063 of record JBLHWU010000040.1, read on the forward strand.
AATGCGATTCGGATCGCGCCTGAAAACATTGGGGCATTGCATGCGAAAGCGAATTATTTGTCACAAGTGAAAGACAATCTACCGGAAGCGATTGCTTTGTTTAAAAAGGTGAATGTGATTGACCCGCAATTTGAGGAAGGGTATTATAATTTGGGCTTGTTGTATTTGGATGCGGACTCTTTGGATAAGGCGTATCAGAGTTTTGATTTGGCAATAAAAATTCAGCCGATGTATGCAGAAAGCTATTTTTTTAGAGGAATGGCGTCGAAGTTGAAAGGGGATTTGGTGAAGGCGAAGAATGATTTTCAGCAGGCGTTAAGGTTTAAGCCGGATTACGGGTATGCGAAGGAGGAGTTGGGGAGGTTGTAGGGATTTTAGGACATAAGAATACAGATAATACATGCGAAAAATAGAAAAAATAATTGTTGCATCCTTGTTCTCTTTTCTGTTATTTTCTTGTTTCAATAGCAAGGAAATAACAGAATTGGATGAAAGAGAAAAGGAAATGGTCTAATTGGTGAATGGGTATTAATTGAGCAGACTAAATTTGGAAAGAATGGAATGCAGCATTATCAACGATATTTAGATACCTTTAAAATTCTTTCATTTGAACAAGATGCATTTATATAAGTACGTGACACTATTTATTGGGGTAATTTGAAAACATCTTTATTCCGCTATTTTCCTCTTAAAAATAGTTCCGTGATGTAGAGCATGCAACGATTTTTAAAAGAAACCTATCGAAAAAATCTTGCTTTCAAATTTTACCCCAATAAATAATGTCACGTACTTATTAGACTTTATGAATGAGTAGTTTTTTTAGAATTGCAAATAATTGATAATCAATAGTTTGCGAATTATCCAGAGTCGCCATTCATAAAGTCTATTCAAAGGAGATTATGGGAAAGTAAGGCGTAGCAATAAAGAAAGACACTGGAATCTACGTTATTGAAAATGACATATTGACTCGAAAAAGTATTGAAGCTGAAGGTAATAAAGATTTTCTGCTACTGAATAATGATGATTTAATGCTTATTGATGTTAAAAGAAGTAACTCATTTGAGTTCAGTAAATTGAATTACAAAAGAATGAAAAGATTTAATCTTGGTAGTAAAGTTGACGAAATTAGACGAAATTTTATTGAAAAATCAATGATTTTTAACAGGAGCAAAGGATATGGCGAAGTATGTGAATTTCCTTTGTTAATCGATTTTATTAGTGACTCGTTATTTCTTATGCGAGAAGAATGCAAAGGAAAAAGATGGATATTTGGAGAATGGACTTTGGATAATTCAGGTGTAAAAAATGAAGTATTTTTAAGGTTTTCTAAAGGAAAAGAACATATTCAATTTAGCCAAGTTGATAAAAAAGAAATGGAAGTGCTAAAATATTTCAAGTAAAAGCTGAATCTCCTAAATCAGTTTTTAATGGAGTGTGGAGTACTGAAAAAAAGCATTTTTATGATTCAGCTGATTTAATAAATTTTTTTGTACTTGATAATAATGAGTTACATTTAGAATTTAAAGATGGAAGGAAATTTTCCTATGATTGTAAATATAATGAAAGTAGAGATTTAGTTTTTCTAATTCCGTCGAAAGGTGTGACAGAGGAGGATGGTTTTTGGAATACTAAACTTTATATTATTATAAGAAAGGTAACAGAGTTCGAAGCAGACATTTTTATTAATGCCTATGGTTTTCCGCACGACAAAAATATACATTTAGATAAAGACTAAAACTAATAGCCAATTGCACTAAATTTTTTTGTTTTAAAAATATACGTTTATACGTTATTTATTATATTTAATTTGTAATAGAAAAATGTTTTCTCACCTTTTTTGCTCGTTTTACTTAAAAAATGCCTTTTTTTATTAAATTAATTCTTTCGTAATCTTTTATTTTCAAACATTAAATTTTAATTTTATTTAAAACTATTTGTTTTATTAAAACATTTAGTTTTAATTTGCACCACCATAGCATACTACTCGAAACTTATTTTACACATTTCACGCACACACACATTTCCTAAAACAATTTGACTATGAAAAAGAAAATTTTAACATTCAGAGGGGACTGTCTAACTTGGACGATTACTAAAAAAACGCAATTAACGACACTTTTAAAACAGTATGGCTGGAGACTGATGTTGGCTCTATTTTTTGGAACGCTTTTATATCAAAAAGACGTACAGGTTCAAATCGGGATGGACAATACGGCGTTCGCAACGATGGCGGCAATGGTAGCACTGAGACCTATCGCAGCAGCTGAAAAAATCACGTACGCAAAAGCATCTGTTGCGCCTCCGATGGCGCAAAAAGCGGTTTACAAAGAAGAGGAAGTCATGCTCTCTTCAACGACCGAAAGCAAAGGTTTTTGGTCAAAATCAAAACCAACCACCAAGTCGAAGTCTGCTAAAAGAACTGCACCTAAAGCCGTTAAAACCAAATGGAAAGATGATGGTACGCTCGCCAATACCTATTCTAATCTGACTTATACAAATCCAAAGTTTGCGACAAAAAATACGAGTAGTACAGTTAGTAAAAAGCGCAAAAAGAAATTAGCCTATATCGAACGATTCGTAGAAATAGCGCAGACGGAGATGAAAAAATACGGAGTTCCTGCAAGCATCACTTTGGCGCAAGGTTTATTGGAAAGCAACGTTGGGGAAAGCCGCCTTTCTACTCGCAATAACAATCATTTTGGAATGAAATGCTTTTCAAAATCTTGCGGCAAAGGACATTGTAGCAATTTTACGGATGATTCGCATAAAGACTTTTTTAGAAAATACGGTTCTGCTTGGGAAAGTTATCGCGCCCACAGCAAAATGCTTGGAGGCAAACGTTACCGTAGTTTGAAAAAATTAGGTAAAAAAGATTATAAAAACTGGGCAAAAGGTTTGAAAAAAGCAGGCTATGCAACGGATAAGCGGTATGCCGAGAAGCTGATTAATTTGATAGAAACGCTTGAACTTCACCAGTACGATGATTAATTCGATTGGCTGGATTATTTGGATTAACTCGATTGTCATACTAATCGAAACAATCGAAATAATCCAGTCAATTGAATCAACCAAAATAATCGAAATAATCCCTACATTTGCAGCTATGAAAAGACAAGTTGATAAAAAATCGTTGATTTTTGGGCGACATCCAGTATTGGATGCGATTGAATCGGGGACGCCATTTGATAAATTAATGTTGCAAAAAGGGACGCGAGGGGAGTTGGAGAAAGAGATTCGGCATTTGAGTAAAAAGCACAATATTCCATTGCAATATGTGCCGAAAGAACGATTGGCGAGTATTACTTCTGGTAATCATCAGGGGATTTTGGGTTTTTTATCGTTGATTAATTATTACAAAATTGAAGATGTGTTGCCGATGATTTATGAGAAATCAGAGACACCGTTGATTTTAATATTGGATGGCGTGACGGATGTGCGAAACTTTGGGGCGATTGCTCGTTCGGCAGAAGTTTGTGGGGCACACGCGATTATCATTCCTCAAAAAGGAGCGGCGCAAGTTAATGCAGATTCTATCAAAACCTCAGCTGGCGCGTTGACGAAAATTCCAATTTGCCGAGAAGGGAGCTTGATAAATACGATTGAGTATTTACAAATGTCAGGCATTCATGTAGTGGCGAGTGATTTGAAGGGAGAGAAGTTATTGCCAAAAGTGGATTTTACTCAACCGGTAGCACTGGTCGTTGGTTCGGAATGGGACGGGGTGAGTAAGTCGGTTTTGGAAAATGTAAATGAGCGATTCATTATTCCGCAAGTAGGGACAACTGATTCGTTTAATGTCTCAGTTGCAGCGGGGATTATGATGTATGAAGTGTTGCGGCAGCGAGCGGATATTGCATAAGTGATATGAAAGTAGGAGTTACTTTCGAAAGTAACTCCTACTTTCATATCACTTAATTAAAAACACATCTCCAGAATATCTCAAAACCCGCTCATCAATGAACCTAACCGTAGTGGTATAGATGTAAATACCCGTCGGCATAGCTTTTCCATTAAAAGTACCATCCCAACCACTTTGTTTATCATTGGGTAGAAAATTATTACTTTCAAAAATCAAACTACCCCAGCGGTCAAATATTGTAAATTCTTCGACCATTTGTGCATTCGGAATCTCACCAAAAAGAGTAAAAACGTCATTGATACCATCATTATTAGGAGAAAAAACATTGGGCAACCACGCTTTTCTAACCTCAATCACTTCAATAAAAATAGAATCAGAAATCGAACAGCTTGCGCCACCAAATAAATCAAGTGTTACTTGTTGGCTAGTAGTTGGTTGAAAATCAAATTTTTGACAATCCTCCAAGTCAGGGCAGTCAATCGGGGTAGTGGATTGCCAGTTAAAATTGATTGGTGTGAAATTATAAAACGGAGAGATTTCGATTGTTTCGCCTAGTTCAATCACTTGGCTTTCGCCCAATTCCAAGATTAGTTCAGGTGCGTTTTCAATAAAAACAAGACTTTCAAAAGAACAACCAATATCATCTTGAATGATGATAGAATAAGTTTCATTACCTGCTAAATCTGTAAAAAAAGTCGACACTCCAAAATCAATTGCTTCCAAAAAATACTGATATGGTGGATTACCATCGCTCACATTCTCAATTGAAATATTAGCATCTGCTACATCAAAGCAAGAAGGCGGCGTAATTATAAAATCTGCTAGAATATCGGCATTTGGCAAAATGGTCAAATCCGTAGTCAAAATGCTATCACAACCTAAAAAATTGAGCAAAGAATCAACATAGATACCCGTTTCTGAATAAATCGAATTGCCAATTTCCAAAGTAAGTCCATCGCAAATGGTATCTGATCGCATGCCTTCTTTTGCAATTATATTGATAGTTTTTATATTAGAATTGACCCGACACTTCTCTGAATCCAAATTATTTACACCATCCGCTAAGAGAAAACGGTAATAATACATTCCACTCATCAACTGTGTATATATGTAGGTGTCCCCAATCGCCCCTGGAATATCCGTCCAAGTCAGTCCACCATCAATACTTTCCTGCCATTGATAGGCCGGATTGCTGTATTGGCTACCATTAATCGTTGCTTCTAGTTCAATCGGTGCGCCGTCTTCGCAAATATTTGCCACCGTCTCTGGTAAAATTAAGGTTTCAGGACCACAAGCTCGAAAGGAAATATTGTCAATAGCAAGGTCATTACCAATTCCACCAGGTGCATTGTTTCGGAGAGACAGCGTCAGTGACTGTTGACCAACAGCAGTTGTAAAGGTAAAGCCGTAATTGTCCCAACTATTCGTTTTTGGAATATCGCCTGTAGAAAACATTACCACATTATCTAGCAAGAAAGAAACATTTGGATCTATGTGATTAATCGTACCAACCTTAATAAGATTGATAATATCTGCGGAAAATTCATATAGCGTATTCTCACAAAGTCCCGAAACTGCTCGCTCATAAAAAAGCCCTGGTGCATTACTCGCATTGACGACCATCATGTAGCCATTTGGGTCACTGCTATTATCGCCTATTGCCAGCCAAGACTCGTAAAGTCCCGGCCAACTACCTGTATTATTTGCCAAAACGTACTGTCCATCGACAGGGGGGACCGCAAAGGTATAATTATAACCAGGTGCGATACTCGGGTCTGGAGAAAATAGATTTGTGGGACCCGTTCCAAAGTTACCTTCAAGAAAGATGTTGTCACCAAGGTTGCCGGTACAAAACTGAGCTTGACTCATCTGAATAAAAGAGAAAGAAGCCATTAAGTAAAATAGATAAAATCGCATAGTGAATAATTTTGCTGTGAAAATAAGGATTTGCGGAGGTTTAATTTTAGAAATGGGGCGGAATGTCGGAGGTGATGTAGTTTTTTAGTAATTCTTGAAGAAGGAGGCTATTTGGGATATGGTTCTCAACTGGATATTTTACCTAATAGTTGGCTATAGATGCTTACCAATCGATAGATAAACGATGTAGGTGGTGTGAGTACTAAAAGTATTCTTTTTAGAACCGATACTTCCGGACTGTTAGATGGCTATGATATTTTCCCAACTTGCTTAAATACTTTTGATACCAATAGGCCTTTTGAAGATTTTAATAGAAATACTTTAGAAATTATGAAATGTACCTTCTGGCTCTTGTGGAATCACAACGGATACAAAAAATGTATTGGCGTATGTTATTAGACTTTATGAATGAGTAGCTTTCTTGAAATCACAAAAAATTGATAATCAGTGTTTTGCGTAATTTTAAAAATCGCCATTCATAAAGTCTATTGAATGGGATTTGAGAAGGTAGAACGTAGATAGCATTTTGTAGGTTATTTGAATTCTAATTACTGCTTTTCAGAAGTAGGTATCCACATTTTGCAGCAAACCGTTTGGTTCTTGGGGTGTTCATACACTTTTGAAAAAAAATATGAAAGTCATTCAAGAATTGAGTGTAGTAATTTTCCCAGATAAATAGATTCGTCCGTTTCTTGACACAATAACAGTGGAGACCAATTGTCCTGCTCATAATTATCTATGGAATATAGGAGAAAATACCGCAAATATTGAAATTACTGAACCAGGGATTTACAGTGTGACTGTTCAAGATGCGTATTGTCAGACTGCAGATACTGTAATGTTGAGTTTGATTGAAGATTTGGTAGGAAAGGAGACCGTTATTGAATTGCCAGAAGATACTGCGATTTGCGAACAGTTTCTGCCTTCCCCATTAATACCGATAAGTAATTATAGCGAAGAGTTCTTCTTAAACAATAGTACACCGGCAAGTAACTTTACCATCAATGAATCAGGAACATATATAATTAACACTTTCGTAGAAGGTTGTTTATTTGAAAATACGGTTACTGTTGAAGTAGAAGCTTGTGAGTCTTTTACACAAATGCCTAATGTGTTTACACCAAATGGAGATAATATCAATGATGCGTTCTTTCCAATTGGGGAGTTCTTTGTTTCAAAAGACTTAAGTATCAATAGATGGGGGAATTGATTTATGAACAAGGAGGATATGACTTAAAATGGGATGGAAATGTCAATTCAAATGCTGCTCCTACCGACACCTATATATATAGGTATAAATGTTTGGATGAATTGATGAATGAAATAGACGTAATGTCAGTAGATATGACCCTGAATCGATAGTGGTTTTGTCGGGAATGCCTGGTTTTGTTGCATCCTTAGAACGTATCAGAGTTATCCACATTTAGACGTGGATAACCAACGTTTTTTTGTGGAAAACAAAAATGAAAATAAATCAATTAACTATTGGATATTCCAATAAACAAGTATACTTTTGCGCCCGCTCTGGAAGCAAGGCGATTTAAAAACAGAAGTAAATTCTGTATTGAAGGTTTGAAAATGTTGAAACAAAATTAAAATCATTTATTTTAAAAATAATTTAAAAAAGATTTGGTTTTAAGGTTTTAAATGTTGTACCTTTGCGGCACGTTAGAAAGTAACGTAAACAATTTGAAAAGCGAGGTTGTGGTTACGTTAGAAAATCAAATTTGGTTAAAACTTTTTAAAAATAAAGTTCATAAAAATTTGGTAGTTCAACTTAATCATCGTATCTTTGCGACCCGTTAGAAAATAACGGATTTGAATTAAAATTTATGCCTTTTAGGAGGCTTAAAGATATTAGGTTTACAAATTTAGTTTTCGATTTATTGCGAATTATTTGTAACTCTTAAAAAGTTCATTGACACTACAGAAAGGTAAACATAAACAAATATGTACAACGGATTGAATCGTGAAGATTCAATCAAATTTTTTAAAATTTAGAAAAGATTCGTTAGAATCGTTTTTGATGTTAG
>JBLHWU010000041.1:0-34644 GCA_047629355.1 Saprospiraceae bacterium
TTTTTGTGTTTTTTAGAAGGGAAAAGGACAAGCATAATGGCCCAAGTTATTGAATCGTTTTTACTTAGTACGATGTCTTCGCCAAATGATGAATAATTGAAAACAGAGTTATGTATTTATTTAGTAATCAAATAAATACAAATCTATCTTATTGTAAATAGACTTGTTACCCTTTAATAAATTCTCGTCTGAAAATATCTTTTTCCGCTATTTCCCTTTTAAAAATAATTCAATAGAGGGACTATTCAATGATTTTTTAAAGAAAACTAGCAAAAAAATCTAAATTTTATACAAATATTTTAAAGAGTAACAAGTCTAATTTATAATTCATTATTTTGCAAATACATTGTTAGTGATGGTGAAAAAACAACTCCACCATTTAGATAGGGCAAATTTCCCTTTCTTTTACTTGAAATTAGTCAAAGTATCAACAACTACCCTTTTTTCAAGTAAAAACGGAGAAAAATTATCCACTGTCTAAATGGCGGACTTATTCTTTCATCGTTACTAAGTTGTAAAAACTGCGTCTAATTATTGGCAAACAAAAATTAGAACAAAAATAATAAACTATTGAAAAAACATGATATAGTCTCGTTCTGCTTTTTCTTCTTTTTTGCGTTTTCATCAATGAATGCGCAAGATATTCATTTCTCCCAATTTTACAATTCTCCGATGAATTTGAATCCTGCCCTGACGGGTATTTTCAGAGGTGACCAACGGATTGTGGGTAATTATCGCAATCAATGGGAGGCTGTACCCGTGCCGTATCTGACGTTTTCGGGGGCGTATGACCAGAAGATTTATTTGAAAGCATTAGGCGATGGTTTTTTGGGTGGAGGATTGATTTTTAATTATGATAAATCGGGGGATGGCGAGATGATTTGGAGTCAATTGGGCGTAAATGTTTCTTATACACAACCGTTGAGTGAGCAGTTATTTATTTCTGGAGGTTTTCAATATTTGTTCGGCAGTCGGCGGGTGAATCCCGATAAATTGAGTTGGGCAGAGCAATGGAATGGAGATATTTACGATGAAAATGTGAGTTTGACTGAAGATTTTAATGATAAAACGAAGGGGTTTTCGAGTCTTTCTGGAGGTGTGAATTTGCATTTTCAATTAGAGAATACGCGGACTAAAGCAGATGCTGGTGTTGGTTTATTTCATCTGAATCGACCAAGTGTTAACTTTTTTGAAGATAAAAAGATTTCGCTGCCCATGAAGGGTAACAGTTATGTGATTGGAACGATAGAAGTGCATCCAAAGATGGATGTGAGGGTGTTTGGGGTGCATAGTTTTCAGTCCAAATACAGTGAAGCAGTGTTCGGGGCGGCATTTCGGTATCATTTGAGTTTTCAGCGGAGTCGAGAGATTTCGATACAGTTAGGAACCAGTTTTCGGGTAGGAGATGCGCTGATTCCGACTTTCGAGGTACAATACCATGCGTTGCGAGTGGGGTTGAGTTATGACGTGAATACATCGGCATTTGAAGTAGCGACGCAGCAAAAAGGGGGACCAGAAATTTCGGTTGAATATATTATTACAAAAGTGAAATCAGTGAAAGTATTTAAGGCTTGTCCTATTTTTTGAAAAACGATAAAATTCTTAAACAACTTTGATGTTTAATTCATCCAACATGACATATAAATTTTTATTTATCTTCTCCTTCTTGGTTTTGGGAAACTCCATTTCTGGGCAGACACTCAGGGCATTGGAAAAGGCGGCAACCAAAGCGTATGCTGCTGAAGACTATTATTCTGCAATGACTCATCTTGCGGATGCGTTGCAAATTGAGGATAAAAACCCACGGCTTTGGTTTAAATATGCAGAAGTTTGTCGGCAGTTCAATGCGCACGATTTGGCGGAGGAATACTATACTAAAATTGTTGAAAATAATGATGCGAAGCAATTTCCGCTGACTTGGTTTTGGTTGGGAATGACGAAGAAAAAATTAGGGAAATACGATGATGCTATTGTGTGTTTTGAAGGTTTTAATAAGGTACAATCAACTGAAAATCAATTTGGTAAGCAAGCAAAAGATGAAATAAAAGCCTGTCAGTGGGCGATGAATTTAGAGCCTGATTCTACCATGCAAACGAAGATTATCCATTTGGATAAAAAGGTGAATACGCCATACTCTGAATTTGGGGGAATTGAGTTGGAAAACATGTTTTATTATACTTCATATCGCTATAAAAATAAGGAAGATAAACACGACCCGCCGCGTAATGTTTCTAAAAATCTATACGCTACAAAAGAGGCTAAAGGGCGGTTGATGAAACGCAATTTTAATGCTGATGAGAAGCTAACGGCGCACACGGCTTTTGGGAATAATCAGCGTAGAATTTATTTTACTATTTGTGAGTATGTGAACGCTGGAAAAATTCGATGCGACCTTTTTTATAAAGAATTGGATAAACGAAACCGCTGGAAAATGGCTTCTGTAAAATTGCCAGAAACGATTAATTTAGTAGGATTTACAGTAACGCACCCTGCGATTGGTTTTGATTCGTTGACACAAAAGGAAGTGCTGTTTTTTGTTTCTGATAAAAAAGGAGGAAAAGGAGGATTGGATATTTGGTATTCTGAAATTGAGGGTGAAAAGTTTTCTGAACCAAAGAATTTAGCAGCCGTTAATACGAAGAAAGACGACATTACACCGTTTTTTCACAATGCGACACAGACACTATTTTTTAGTTCGGATGGACATCAGAATATGGGTGGATATGATGTTTTCAAAATAAAAAAAGTAGTAGATTGGGAGGCAGTTGAGAATATGGGAGTACCGCTGAATTCCAGTTTTAACGACCTTTATTTTACGATGAATGAAACGTCAGAAAAAGCCTACTTTTCCTCAAATAGACCCGGCTCTTTTTATTTAGATAAAAGTAATAAAACTTGTTGTTACGATATCTACAAAGCTGATTTTAAGGAAGTTGAACCAATTCCTGCCGTTACGTCAAATGTAGCGGAGTTACCCACTCCAGAACCTGAACTACCTAAAGCGCTACCTGTTCCAACAAATTTACAAGATTTTTTACCTCTCGCTTTGTACTTTCACAATGACGAACCTGACCGCCGAACGCGTCGAACGTACACCAAAAAATCCTATGAAAATACCTATTTGACCTACTACAATCGCAAGCAAGAATACCTCACTGAATACACGAAACCACTGGATGAAGAGCAAACTTTTGAGGCAGAACAATTGATTGATGATTTTTTTGAAGATGAAGTACGGAAGGGTTACGAGCATCTGTTTTTGTTTTCTGATATTTTATTAAAACGATTAGAAAAAGGGGAAACGGTCGAGATTTTTATCAAAGGTTATACCAGTCCGCGCGCAAAAGGGGATTATAATTTATCGCTGGGAAAACGGCGGATTAGCAGTTTGCGCAATCATTTTGATACGCATCGAAACGGGATTTTTCTATCTTATCTAAATACAAAAAATTTGATTGTAACCGAGCGTTCTTTTGGAGAAACGACGGCTTCGACGAACGTGAGTGATGACTTAGAAGATATGCGAAATTCGGTTTATAGTGTAGGTGCAGCTAAGGAACGAAGGGTGGAAATTGTGGAAATTATGGTAGGGAAGTAAAAGAGAGATTTAGGTATTTAGAAGTTTGAATATTTGGAAAATATGATTTCTCTAAATATCCAAAATTCTAAATATCTTTAACGCTGCAAAACAATCTTCTCCTGCAAGACTTTATCCCCATTTTCGTCAAACCCAACCAAAATATACATACCCGAAACAGGTGCCGAAAAATCAATAAAAGATTCATTATCCATAAATTCAACTGTTTCTTCTAAGACAAATTGACCACTCCGAGTATACAATTTTACCTGCATTTTACCTTCGTATTCTTTGAAAACTTTAACCCGACAATCCGTTGGATTAGGATAAATTGTTACAGCAGGAACCGTCGGGTTTTCAGGTGTTTTATCAAAATATTCGACTGCTTTTGCGTAAGCATCCAAACCAATTTCGTGCCCAATCAATCGCCCAGGCATATCATCTGCAGGAGGGTGAATGCCGCCCCAAATGCGCGATAAACTACATTGGTCACTGGCATCTCGATACGTTGCCCATTGTAAAGTAACATCCTCACTTGGTCCATCTTCAAATACTAAAAAAGCATTTTTTTGACAATAAAACTCACCCATACCGCCTGGGAAAAAGGAGTCACCCGTGTATGCTGTCAGTACCTCGGCGGCTGCCCGACTATAAGTAGAATGCCCAGAAACATAGCCGGCAAACGGTGGGGTAACAAAAGTTGAGCGTTGATAAGGGCGCCATGCCTTCGCATCTATCCAGTCCACACCTGCATAGTCAAAAGCGGGGTTTTCAATAGCGTCATGTCCCAACCAAGTGCGGACGCGGAGGTAATCTTCTCCATTGGTGTATGTTGCCAATTCCACAAATCCAGGATAAAGCGGAAGTCCTCTTGGGTCATAAAGCGGTAGATTTGGGTCGGTGCTTTGTCCTAATTTAGCCATTCCTCGAATCGCCGAAACTGGGCGAATGTAATCATACCAACCTTTGATGCCCCAAGCTGCAATGGCTGCATCGTGCATCGCACCACCGAGTGTAAAATATGCTTTGACATCCCATTCTAAGTCACTTACGATTTCGCCTGCACCGCCTATTTTTTTGACCAAATCTGGCTGGTCGTTCACATAATTTAAAATGGTAAACCAGTGTCCTGGTGGTGTTTCGGAATCTGGTCCATCTGCCCAAAATTCAGCTAAAACGCGGGCATAATCTCCTCGTTTTATCAACTGTGGTTCGTAAGGTTGACCCGTTGTTGGATTGACAGAATGCCCAATACTTTGGTCGCCACCTTCATAAAAATTGTAGAAATCTTGCAATCCATCAGTCATCGTCGGATAGTCTTGAATATTGCCGATGGAGGCAGGAGAAATGTCCCAAATAACCCCGTCGTCAGGCGTCAGATGTGCGCCCCAAACGGAGACCATTGTATGTCCCCATTGATATTCTTGAATTTCTTCGCTGGCAATGTTTTCTAGCAATGGCGGTGTTCCTGGATCGTGATATACCCAGTAATCAAAGTCGTCGCGGTTGTAAATAGTCAAATCTTCTTCCTTCAAAGCAAACGGAGAAACTTGTCCCCATTCTGGACTCAAAAAATTAGGAATATTATTCGAGGAAGCATTGCCGCCTTGGTCTACAAAAACATCGAAAGATAGTGGTTGCCAACGGTTAAAATCAGTGATTGTAGGATTGCTGTACCCTAAAACTCGGAGTGGGGGATTGGCGGGTTCGTAAAATTGATTGGCGTAGCCGTCTGCTTCATTCGAACCATCTTGCAAGCCAAAAGCAATCAATTGAGCAGCGACATAATTGCCAAATTCTGCTGCGCCACAATGGTAATTGGTGGAAATATTATTGATATCGTATCCTAATGCTTGCATGTGAGCATCCAAGTTATCTAAAATATCAGCTACAAAAGGAGCATTGATAAATCTTTGTTTCATTAGGCGATACATGGCGAAACTAATGGCTTTTTCGCGGTCAGCGTCCATATTTAGTGTTGGCAGTGTTTCCAAAAATCCACAGTAGAACCCATCAATTGTCTTACCTAAAAAATAAGTGTCAGCCGTTTTTTCATAGGCTGCCCAAATGTCGTACATGGCGACGGAGGTGTGGAATAAATTGCGGGCATGAATGGTTGGTCTGGCAAAGTCTCGTCGGATGGCTTCCAGCATAATTTCGTTCCATTCACGGGCGATGGAGGTTTGCGCCATTTGGATAGTTGAAAAAAGTAAACTGAAAGTAACCGCTAAGGTTGTTATTTTAAAAAAGCGTGATGGTTGCATAGTTTTAAACGTTTTTGAATTCAAAATTACTAAAAATGTAGAGACCTGACCTGCTTTTTTAATATGAAAAAATTACTTATTTTTACATAATAAGTAACGGTGAAAGAATAGATTCCCCATTTAGACAGTGGATAATTTTTCTCAGTTTTTACTTAAAAGAAGGATAATTGTTGATACTTTGACTGATTTCAAGTGAAAAATGAGGGAAATTTGCCCTGTCTAAATGGCGGAGTTATTTTTTTACCGTTACTAAGTAACGGTGAAAGAATAAGTTCCCCAACTATCCTCGTTTATTTTGGTCTTAGTTTTTGCTTTTGAAAAACTACTAAATCATTTAAAAAAATATCAATGCGAATCATTCTACCTATTTTATTATTTTTTTCTACTAACGTTTTTTGTCAAAACAATATTTTAGTTACGAATCCTATCGTCGAAGACATTATGTTGGGCAATTACAATCCTGTCGACTATGCTGCGATGCAAATTATTGACCAACCTGAAGATATTATTGCAGCAATTCAAGCAGGCGTTTCGTCAGAAATGATGAAGAGCTATTTACTCGAATTAAATATTTTTGAAACTCGACATACTTCCTCCGATACCGTTTCTAATGTGAACGGATTTGGGGCAGCAAGACGTTGGGCCGTTGGAAAATTTGCAGATTGGAGTATAGAAAACGACAATCGTTTGATCCCATTTTATTTGCAATTTGACCAAGATATCTGCGGCGTGGGGCAACATCGAAATGCCTGTGCTATTCTACCCGGTATGGATGTGGAAGACCCGTCTATATTGGTGATTGAAGCACACATGGATAGCCGCTGCGACGAGGCTTGTAACGTCGATTGTACTGCAATGGGCATGGAAGACAATGGTAGTGGAACGGCTTTGGTGATTGAATTGGCGCGAGTGATGAGTCAGTTTTCTTTTAATCACAGTATCGTTTTTATGTGTACGACTGGTGAGGAACAAGGTCTTTTTGGAGCGAATGCTTTTGTAGATTTTTGTACTCAAAAAGGCGTAAAAGTGAAAGCTGTTTTTAATAATGACATCGTGGGTGGTATCGTTTGTGGAGAGACGTCAAGTGCGCCTTCGTGCCCAGGTTTGGGGGATGTGGACAGTACGCAGGTACGGTTATTTTCAGCATCGGGCGCATCCAAACAATTGTCGAGATTTAATAAATTGCAGTATCAAGAAGAGTTGGTCGATATGGTGGAGGTACCAATGATGTTGACAATTATGTCTGCCGAAGACCGAACGGGGCGGGGCGGTGACCACATTCCTTTCCGTCAAAATGGCTTTGCAGCGATGCGTTTTACTTCTGCAAATGAACACGGTGATGCGAATTCGAGTGACCCTGATTATCATGACCGACAACATACATCGGATGATATTTTGGGCGTTGATACCAACGGTGATATGGAATTGGATAGCTTTTTTGTGGATTTCAATTATCTCGCGCGCAATGCGGTCATTAATGGCGTTTCGGCAGGCATGGCAGCACTCGGGCCAGTGACGCCGAGCTACGAAGGCTTTCGGGTGAATGATGGCGATTCGGTGCGTATTGACATTACCGATGATTTGGATTATTTATCTTATCGTGTTTTTTCGCGTACGAATATGCAAGATTTTGATACGATTTATACCCTGGTCGGTGATAAATCTATTAAAATTCCATATGGAACGGGTGGTGGCGTTATCAATAGTATCAGCGTTGCTTCGGTTGATGAAAATGGCATCGAAAGTCTATTTACACCAGAAAAATTCTTATTTCCGATTATTAATGCAGCTGGCGAAGTGCTAGAAGAACCTTCGGAAACACCAAAAAAAGTAGCTACGTTGTATCAAAATCGACCTAATCCATTTGATGAATCGACCGCAATCAACTTTTTTGTGCATGAAAATACGAATATTCAAGAAGTTCATTTAGGTATTTTCGATATCAATGGTCAAGAGATAAATCGCATTCCAACAGCTTTCAAAAAAGGCTTGAATGAGGTGATTTATACGCATGGTTACAATCAAGTGGGGACGTATATTTATTCGCTGGTGATTGATGGAGTCGTAGTAGATTCAAGGAGGATGATTTTTGCAAATTAATAACCACGCGTTACTTAATAGCTATTACGCGTTACCAAAAATCAATTAAATATCCTCTAAAATCTGCTTCAAAATGCGCGTTGTCGCTCCCTGATTTTCTTTCAAATATCCAACTGCTTTTTCTGACGCATTTGTATAAAAAGAAGCTTTCTGTAATTGTTTAAAAATAGCCTCCAATCCCATTTCGTTTTGAATAGAAAACGCCCCACCATTTTCGACTAAAGTCACCGCTTCAGGAAACTTTTTATACTTCGTTCCAAAAATAACAGGCAATCCAAAAGCAATCGGTTCTAAGGTATTGTGAATACCACTGCCAAAGCCGCCACCGATGTACGCAATCTTGCCAAAACGATATAAATGAGCAAGCATTCCGATATTGTCAATAATTAAAACGCGGGCATTGCCGACGCCGTTTTTTACGGCATTGGAATAGGTGATATTGGGAATGGTTAGCTTTTTTTGAATGTTTGAAATATGTGCTTTATCAATTTCGTGCGGCGCAATGATCGTTTTATAATTATTTGATAATGAATTGTTTATAAAAGGAGTTAAAATGTCCTCATCTGCTTCCCAAGTACTGCCACCTATTAAAATATTGGGATTTTTTTTACAAAATTCAGCAATAATGGGGAAGGGTTTTTCTTCGGATTGAATGGCTAAAACACGGTCGATTCGGGTATCCCCTGCGATGTAGATATTTTGAAAATGAAAACACTTTAATAACTGAAGTGATGCTTTGTCTTGCAAAAATAAGGCATCAAAACAACTTAGCATTTCGCGGTGCAAATCACCATACCATTTAAAAAATGGCTGTGATTTTCTAAAAATAGCGGAAATTAAATAGGTCGGAACTTTTGCTTGTTTTAGCGAATTTAAATAATGAAACCAAAACTCATATTTGACAAAAATTGCTATTTTAGGGTTGACAATTTCGAGAAATTTTTGCGCGTTTTTTTGACCATCAGCAGGAAGATAAACGACGGCGTCTGCGAGCGGATAATTGTGTCGAATTTCGTAGCCAGAAGGAGAGTAGAAAGTTAGTAGAATCTTCGTGTTCGGTTGATTTTTTTTGATAGCTTCTATCAGTGGTCGGCCTTGTTCAAATTCGCCTAAGGATGCACAGTGAATCCAAATTGGGCGTTCAGGGAAAGTCAGGTTTTTTTTAAAATTATCTTCCCAATTGGCGCGACCTTCCATCCATTTTTTTGCTTTTGGATTAAAAGGGGCAGCTATCCAAATGCTGAAATGGTAGCTTTGGATGGCAATGTTGTAAAGGAAAAGGGAGATTAATTTCATGCTTGAATATGTAGAATGGCAAGGAATCAAACTTAGAAAAAAGTAGCGCGCAGCCTGCAGTAGCGCGGGTGGGGTATTGAGGGAGATAAAAGGTTTTTACAAATCCTTTTATCTCCCTCAAATGCCTCTTATTTATTAAAGGGTAACAAGTCTAATAAAAAATCTCAGCAGCTTCCCCTTCAAAAAACAGCGGCAACGACCAATTGAAACGGAAGCTAATTAAGTTGTCTTTGCGGGTATCTTTCGAGTTTTCTGTTCGTGTTTGAAAGTCATAAGTCCGTCGATTTTTAGTAAATCCTTGTGTGAGTTCTAAGCCGAAAGAAAAGTTGATGCGTCGATTTTTAGTCATCATTTGATAGCCAATAAATTCGGTGAACGCTAAGCCACCCGCCAATTTATCCCAACCTTGCTTGTAATCACCTGCGAGGATTGGTGCGAAGGATTGCGGGTCATCTTGCAACCTGATTTTGTGCTGTAAATATCCCGCACCGATGGTTACACGGAGTCCCGACCGAGAATTGTTCTTGCCGATGCTAAATAATTTTCCAATGTGTCCACCTGCATACCATCCACGTTCTTTGAATTGAACATCTGAGGGCTCACCGATACCAGCATTGCCATAAACGACTCGTTCTCCTGATGCGAGTGTACGGCTGAGGTCTTGGACTAAATTGGTTTTGACCTCGTTACCAAAAAGGTAATTCAACTTTCCGCCTACGATGAAATTCTTACGGGTTAGAAAATCTACGCCGCCACCAACGTTGAAATTATTGCCAAATCTATCCACCAAATCCCCCGCAGGAATCTGGTAAGCATAGGTGATATTAATCATTAAAACGGGACCTTCATTGGTCCGTCCAGACGAAATTTGCCCGTAGGATGCTGCCGTGAATAGCAGTCCTAAAATAATAGTTGTAAAAATTCGCATAGCTCTATTTATTAATGATTAATGGTTAGGAATTAATGGTTAATGACGTGACATTAAACATTAACCCCTAACCATTAATCATTTATTCAGTTTTATTTCTTGCAGGCGCCCTTCTTCCACGTTTTCACCCCTGCATTTTTGGCGGCACAAATGTTGCCGTAAGTCTTGCCATCACAGCCACAAACGGGGTCCCAATTTTCGGGACAATCAACCTTTTTGACGCCATTCATATTCACACAATCCTTGTCCGTATCACCGGGGCATTTACCCAAATTCCACTTGGTAATTCCTGCATTGCCTGCCAAGCTTTGGTTGTCGTACGTCTTGCCATCACAGCCACAAACATATTTGATTACGCGCAAAATTGGACGATAAGTACCAATTTTTTCGTGCTTTTGGCATTCGTGACAGTCACCGTAAGTATAGCGGGTAACGCCAGCTTTTTCCGCTTCGCATTCATTAGAATAGGTCTTGCCATCGCAGCCACAAACGGGGTTGAATTCGCGAGTACAAGCTTTCTTCGGGTCAATTTTTGAACGGTCAATACAGCTTTCTTTATCTGTTGGACAGATACCGTCCGTATATTTCAAAATACCTGCATTTTTTGCCAAACTTTCGTTATCGTAAGTCATACCATTGCAACCACAAACGGGTTTCATAACGCGTAGAATTGGCTTATGCAAACCGATTAAAGAAGCATCTTGACACTCATGACATTTGCCTTTCGTTACGCGACTAATGCCTTCTCTTTCTGCCAAACAACGGTTGCCAAAAGTTCGACTATCGCAACCACAAACAGGACGATATTCTTTAGTGCACGGCTTATTTGGGTCTTTTTTAGCTTTGTCAGCACAGACCGGTTTGTCAACGGTTGCAGTGGTTATTTCTACTTTTTCTTCTGTTTCTGTAGTCGTTTTGGTGGCATCGCAGGCAAAAAAGAAGCAGGCGAATAAAAGAGTGAGGATTAGATAAGTTGGTTGTTTCATGTTTTTATTTTTAAAAATGAAAGTTTATAGTTGGTCGTTTGGCAGTCATTCTGTCCATCGAATGCCAACTCGAATGCCACCATAAAATTGCGATAGCGAAGTATCTAAATCGTCTTTTGACAATTCAGAAGCCCTCTCTAATTCTTCGCGGGAAGCATTGGGTAGCCAAGTGAATTTAACTATTGGTGTGATGGTCAAAAAATCAGAAACTCCAATGTCAAATCCTGCGCCCAGTCCAAGACCAAAACTGAAATTTTTATCAGTTACATCGACATTTGGAGCGGTGAAATTACTGGTAAAATATGAAATTCCCGGACTGACTTGAATAAAAAATCCTTTTTCAAAGAAATCTCCACCTTTTGAAAAAGTTGGGCAGTTGCAATCTCCTTCAAAGTCAAGCAAATAAAAGTTGGTATTTAAATAGAAATTAAGACTAGATATCTTCTCTTTTGCCAAACCAAAATCTTGGCTGTATTTTTCATAACTGACTTCTGGCAAAAACTCGACGCGCTTTTCATTAAATCGAAACCAGTAATCTATACCGACGTGAAATCCTCGATAATTGCCCGCATTAGATTCCGTTTCTGCATTTAAAAAATCAGTCCACTCGGAGGCATTCATGATTTTTACACCTGTATTTATGCCAAGTTGGGCACTGGTATTTTGAATTAAAAAAAAGAGGAATGATAAAATGAGTGTATTTTTCATAAATTGAAATTAGACTTTTAGTGATGGTCGAAGAATTAGGTTCATCATTTAGCAGTATTTATTTTGGTCTTTTTCTTCACTTCGGTCGAAATGATAAAAGATGGTTTTTTTGGTATAGGCGTCACCTAACTTATTAATGACTGTTTTAAAAGGACAAAATAAATACTTGATAAATGGCGGAGTTGGTTTTTGACCGTTACTTTTATAAGAAGATTTTTTTTTTTAGAAATTTGAAAATTGGCAGTGTGTAAAAATTCCAATATTCGAATGTCTAACAATCTTACAACAAATCTACCCCGAAAAACAGTTGATGTTCAATTTTTAAGCATTTAATTTAAATAACATCCGACATTTCTTGCGAATGTTGAACAATTCTAAAACGAAATCCTTCCTATTTTATTAGCTTTACAATAAGGTTGATGTATCGCCATCTAACCAATCTAAAATCAGAAAAATATGAGAATGAAGTTTTACTTTTCAATTTTTATCGTCACTTTGTTTGCGGCAGGTTTGCAAGCACAAGTGATTATCAACGAGTTTTCCGCTTCCAATTATACAGGTGTTCAGGACAATTTTGGGGAAACCGAAGATTGGGTGGAGTTGTACAATGCTGGTGCGAATACCGTCAATTTGGAAGGCTATTGGCTGAGCGACAATATTGACAATCCTCTGAAATGGACATTTCCAGGAGGCGTGTCGATTGACCCAGGGGAACAGTTATTGATATTTTTATCAGACCGCGATTTAGTGGCTGGTGGAACCGTTCATGCTGGATTTAAATTGACTCAGGCTAAGCAAGAATGGATTGTTTTAACCGACCCAAGTGAAGTTTTATTGGATGCGATTCAATTGACGAATCCAACACAGGTTGACCATTCGCGGGGACGAGTAACGGATGGTGATGCGAGTTGGGGAATTTTTGTAAATCCAAGTGCAGGTGGCTCGAATGGTAATGCTTTTGAAGAATATGCAACTAAGCCAGTATTGAGTTTGGAAGCAGGTTTTTACACTGGTTCGGTGACCGTTGGTATGACGGCTGGAGCTGATGAAGATATTTATTATACAACGGATGGTTCTGAACCAACGCAGAGTTCGACGCAATACGTTAACCCGATTACGGTTTCGGAAGTACAAGTGGTGAAGGCAAGAGCGTACAGTACCAATGCGGTTGTGCCACCGAGTTTTACGGAAGCAAATACTTATTTTGTGGATGTAACGCACACGATTCCAGTGGTTTCGGTTGCGGGAACGGATTTGGCAGAATTGTTTGCTGGACAACAGTTTGACCCAATTGGTTCGTTTGAATTATTTGGCGAAGATCAGCAACTTTGGGACGAGGCTTATGGTGATTATAACAAGCACGGTAACGATAGTTGGGCATACCCGCAGCGTGGAGTGGATTACATTACGCGTGATGCAATGGGCTATACGAGTTCATTGAATGCTGATATTTTCCCGACGCGTGACCGAGGTCGTTATCAACGATTGATGATAAAAGCGGCGGCAAATGACAATTATCCATTTGAAGATGGTGCGCACATTCGAGATGGGTATGTGCACATGCTTTCGCAATATGCGGATATGGAAATGGATGAGCGGACTTGGGAGCCTTGCATTTTGTATTTGAATGGAGAATATTGGGGCGTGTATGAATTGCGAGAAAAAGTTGATGACCCAGATTACACCAATAAATACTTTAATCAAGGAGAGAAATGGTTGGATTTCCTCAAAACGTGGGGTGGTACTTGGGAAGAATATGGTAGCCGCGCGGAATGGGATAATTTGCATGATTTTATTACAAATAATAGCATGGCTGACCAAACAAATTATGACCAAGCGGCGAGTGAATTGAATATGACGAGTTTGGTAGATTATATGATTTTGAACACGCATGTGGTTTGTAAAGATTGGTTGAATTGGAATACAGCTTGGTGGCGTGGAAACAATCCTGAAGGCGAGGCGCAAAAATGGCGTTATGCACTTTGGGACATGGATGCTTCGTTTGGACACTATATTAATTATACGTCGATTCCGAATGATTCACCGCAGGCAGACCCTTGTGATAATGAAGTTTTACCACCGAACTCGGACCCAGAAGGACACGTTGACTTAATTACCTCTCTATTGGAAAGCGATGATTTTCATTCTTTATATGTGAACCGTTATGCAGATATGAATAACTCGTTTTTATCTTGCGATTACATGATATTCTTGTTGGATAGCATGATTTCTCGAATTCAACCAGAGATGCAAGGGCAGATTGACCGGTGGGGTGGAAATTATGCAGAATGGGAAGGCAACGTACAAGAATTGCGAGACTTTATATTGAGTCGATGTGAGTTTATTGATACCGGAATTGTAGATTGCTATGATGTGGAAGGACCTTATGGTGTGACGGTGAATATCGTTCCAGATGATTCTCCAAATGCGGTTAAAGTGAATACTTTTGTACCACAAGTTTATCCGTTTGAGGGTGATTACTTTGGGGGAACAACGCTATCTTTTGAAGCTGTTCCAGACCCAGAATGGGAATTAGACCACTGGGAAGTGGATACCAATTCGTTCAATCCTGACCAATTTGCGCAGTTGATTGATTTGCAATTGGCGAATAATGGAGAAGTCATTACCGCGTTTTTCCGACCAGTGGTTCCTTGTGCACCGCCGTTGGATTTGGCAATTACGCCGACTTTATCAACGATTGAATTGGAGTGGTCGGAGTTGGGGAATGCCTTGAGTTATGAGGTGAATTGGCGAGAAACTGATTCGATGGAAGATTGGGGTGTGGTATCGGTGATTGACCCGAGTTACACGATTCTTGGATTGGAATTGTGTACCGATTATGATGTTCGCGTTCGGTCTATTTGTGAAAATGCATTAGGCGAATATTTAGAAGAAGAAATAAAAACTGGCTGTATTAATGGTACGGAAAACTTGGAAGCAGGTATTGCAGAAATCAACATTTTCCCAAATCCTTTCCGTGAAAAAGTTAGCATTGACTTCATTTTGGGTAGTGCCAATCGAGTTGAAATGAGCGTTTTTAATGTGAGTGGAAAAGTGGTTGCGGCGCAAAATTTAGGGCAATTGGGCGTTGGACAGCACGTAATTGCTATTGGAAATGCAGCGGAGTGGGAAAGTGGCGTTTATTTTGTGCAGATTTTGACGGAGGAAGGAATGGTGACGCGACGGGTGGTGAAGCATTAAGACTGCGCATGGTTGATGGTGTATGGCTCATGGAGCTTGCGTTAAAAAAGACGACTTGGAGATTTGCTCTAAGTCGTCTTTTTTTTTAGCGGCGACTTTAGTCGCCAAGCTGCCTTGAGAATAAACAGCTTAATTAATTGGTAAGTTCAAACTGATTTCAGAAGTTATTTAAACAGAGGGAGTTTGAGGGAGAAAAATTGGGTCTAAACCCATTTTTCTCCCTCAAAAGTCCCCTCCCCGTTGCCGCAGGCGACGGGCTAAGTGTGGTTCTGAAATGAGTTTGAACTTACGTTAATTGTTATCAGCAAATCCAGCTAAATAGGTTTCGATATCGCTTTGGACTTTTTGAAATAGAAAGCAGTTGTCGAAAGTGGTATTTTTAGATAGTTTTTTGTTAACTTCTATACCAACTTTTCCTACTTGATTTTTATAATGTTTACGCGCATTACTCTTTTCTACGTTTGATAAATTGAACGCGTTTATTTCAGCGATTCTTTCCTTTTTCAAATAAACGCAAAGCGGTCTTAGAAGCATCAAAATAACGTTATCAAAAATAGTATGTCCTTGAATGAAAAGATAAGCATTTTTAGATTTCAAACCACACTCTTTTAAACTTTCAGCTAAAGTGGCAACTTCTGCGCTATAATTTGGAAATTCGGTTTCTAATGCAGTAATTTTAATAGCTACCTTTCCCTGAATTTCATTTAAAATAGCAGGTGTGAAATTGGCAATACTTGGGTCTTGCAATATTTTAATTTCATTACAAAAATCAGTGAGCGTAAAATGCGCATCTTCTCCTTTGCTGTAAAAAAGTAAGTTCCATAAAAATAAAGGATAAACGGTTTTGGAATACAACTTTAGAAACGCATTAAAATCAATTTTTCGGTCATTTGTTGGAATATCTTGTAGCGTCGTATTGACGCAAACTTCATGTAAACTATTCGAAAAGCATTTTAAATTTTCAATGGAATAAGCGTAGGTTTGAAAAATGAAATTATTATCATTTATCTTATTCGCGGTGGCTTGCTTTACCGCATTTTCATAATGATTTTGTAATAAATAATCCTAGTCGCTATCTACACAAATGAGCATATAACTACCCAATTCGCCTGTTACTGTATCAAATATCTCTTGACTGCGTTTCAAGGCTTGGAGCTTGCCTTTTGCTAACGAAGACTTCGATGGTAATTTAAATTCAAAAACAAATTCCTCATTTTCATAAGGTCGAAAAATGCTTCGTCAAAAAGCAATATCCTCATCACTTTCTACATAAACGACAATTGGATTGGGCTGAGAGTCAGGCAATAAATTAGCGTAGGCTTCAAAATAGTCGCTTTCGAGATAATCAGTAAAAGAGGACATTGGCGGTCATTTTGGTTGTTTGACAGTAATATCTTCGACGTTAAAAACTTTATCCATCCAGCCATTCATAATCATAGCGGGAGAGTGGGTTGCGATAATTAATTGAACATTTGGATTCAGTTCACGGAGGAAACCGATTAGCTTTTTTTGCCATTCGATGTGAAGGGAAACTTCGGGTTCGTCCATGAAGAGTATGGATGGTTTTTGGTCTTGGACTAAGACGGTTAGGAGGATGACTAATAATTGCTTTTCTCCGGAGGAAAGGTGATAAGATTTAATATCAATTTTATTGTTTAGCAAAAACGTTATTTCATTACTCTTACGATGAACTCTTTTATTTGTTTCTGAAAAGAGTTCATCTAAAATTGCTAAAAAGCGTTGCTGCGGATAGCGTATTTTTTCAAATTATTCTTGATGATTTCCACCATTTTCAAATATTTCATCTTTTTTCTTACTTAGATTTAGCTGGTAATCTACGTACTGTTTTTGAAGTTGATAAAGTTGCCAATCTAAGTCTGTGTTGACATTGTCATTCGAAAGTTTTTGTATTGCTTCCGCTTGAATGAGTTCGTTTTCGAAGGTATTGATAAAATCAATATTTACATTCCCCGCAATTTTAACATAAAATTTCTTGACTTCTTTTTTTTATGTTATCATTTATTTTAATACTTAACTGGTCATTGAACAACAAATTTAAGGATTCATAATTATCGTACTTTCTTTCATGAGATTTCCATGAAAAGAGAGAATGAATACTATTCAATATTGTCGATTTCCCACTCCCATTAATCCCCGCCAAAACATTCACATCTGCATTCAATTCACATTCAATATCCAAATGTCCCCACAGTTTCGATATTTTGACTTTCTTGATATATTTAATTTCCTCACTCATTATTCAGTTGTATTTCTTGCAAAGAAAGAGAGATTGTTCAATAAATGGTTTCAAACTGCTGATAACTTATTGATTGTCATAAAGAACCGAACGTTGAACCCTCTTGTTTATTTAATAAAATGCCGTTCACCCCCGTGTGCCGAAAACCGTCCACCGTCCCTCAATACTGCCACATATCCACATACTTACTAAACACCTTCGCCAAATTCTCCGCATCACTAATCCCTCGATGCTGCATCCCCGTGAATTCAAAGCCTTCATTTTCCACACAATACCGCAAACCACGTGTTTTTCGCAAGCCTTTAATATCGTGGTATTGCTTTTTTAAATTCAAATGCGGCTGCACCCATTCGGAATCCATATTGTGTAAATCACAATCTTGAATCAATATTTTTTTATCAAAAATACCCCAAGAACATAGCAAATATTCCTCATCCCAAATGTCAATCCAATCTTGAAAGGCTTCAATGACCTCAGGAAATTTAGGACTTCGATTCACATCCACCTGCGTAATGCTCGTCAAGTGCTTACAAAAAATAGATAGGGTAGGATGCACTACGGGGCGCACAAATTTGTTGAAAATATCCACGATTTCCCCATAGCGATTGAGCTTATAGGCACCAATCTCTATGGTTTCCTGCGCTTTGTTGGCAGGTCGCGGGTCCCAACAGGTCGCTTCGATGTCGTATATGATAAAGTGCATTTATTAATGTTTAGGGATTAATGTTTAATGGGGGCAGCAACCCATCTATTTATTAACAATCAACTCCTTCAACTCCTCAATCTGCGTTTGCAATACATCAATTTTTTTCTCTAATTCCAAATTGTTATCAACCGTCATTTCATCTACAAAAATAGCATTGGCAAGAGACATACCGAAGATGCCGCCAATCAAAACTATCATGACAAAGAAGAACTTCGTAAAGCCGATAATGATGTCTCCGCTGCCATTATCTGCCATGTGTTGACCAATGACGGCAGAAATTTCGTTCCAACCTTCGATGGTAAACATTTGAAAAATCGAATAGGCGGCTATCAAGGGATTCCCAAAATATTCGGGGGCAATATCGCCATAAAAATGACAACTAAATAATGCCAACATAAAATCCAGACAAAATAACGCCATTAAAACCAAGACCGATGCCCGCATTGCTCGCGCCAAACCTTGCATGAGCATGTTCACATGCGGCACAAATTTGACGAACTTAACGAGCCGAAACAATCGGAATAGTCGCAGCAACAGTATAATATTGAGTTGCAACAATGGAAACAACCCACCGACCAATGAAGGTAACGTTAGAACAACCAAGGTGAAATCAAATTGATTCCACCTATCTCCAAAATATCCTCTCGCACTGTATTTCCGTATTTTAACGATGGCTTCCAATATGAAAATCAAGAGGAATATCATGTCTAAAACATTCAAAACATGGTTGTGTTTAAAATCCGGGAAATATAAAAAAAAGATAACGATGGCGTTCAAGACAATAATCGCCATCATTCTTTTTTCGGATAGTAAAATGTTTTTTATCATCGGGAATAGGTGATTTTTAATCCAATAATTTATCCTTGTACCGCCTCGATTTCTTCCTTTGAAAAATATCCAGAATCTGTGATGTACTCTCGCATTCTACGCTGAATGTCCTCATTTGCTTCTGTGAAATGAGCAAATACAAAGGCTTTATCCGCTTTCAATTCTTTAGAATAACCAAGAAAACTCGGTGCATTCAACTGAATTGTCATTCTCAAAAAATGCAATTCTACTTCCTCAGGGGCATCTGATACGGCATTATCCAAAATTTTTGTGCCCTTGTCAAAGTAGCTCATTTTTTTAAAAATAGAGACGTGGCGAGCCTTCGCTAGATGAACCGCACCGATGTAGCCACGAAAGACAGCATCTGCATCCGTTTCTAAAATGACTTTTTTAAAGAGTTTTTCGCAGGCTTTGGAATCGTCGAAAGCCAATGGTAGTTCGTCGCGTATATTCATTGATGTTATTTTTTCGAAAACTTTGATTCGAGTGTTACCCACAAAGTAACGATTACTTTATACTCACACTTGAATCAAAATTTAATGTTTAAAATTCAGTAAACAGCTTCGCATCCAAAGTCGCTGGCGCAGCTATTTCCGTCAATTTCTGTTTTCCCCGATTGTCTGAAAGTATCAAATTGCCGTGCTTTTTATAATCTGTCCAAGGCATCGTAAAACGAGGTGCAGGATCGTCATAGCTACTGAAGAAAGACCATTGCGATACCAATTTTGTTTCCTTGTCTACATATACCCAATATTTATTGTCAGGAGTATCGCCAACGTTAACAAAAGTCAATTCCAAAACATCAGCGGGCTTGCCATCTTCGGTGGTTGTAGGTTCGAGAAGCTTGAGCGTTACGCCAGAATCCTTTAATTTAAAGGGCATCACAAGCCAATAAGCGTCGTTTATCCACATACTTTTACCGTTAATGAGTAGTTTTTTCAAGCTGTCGGGTTCGGTTAATAGGGTCTTGCCAATTTTCACTTTACCTTGCATCGAATTTAGGTTCATGATATATATCGTACTGTCTCTGGCAGATTCAATGCGGAGGTCGCCCGTTTTTTTATTCCAATAATGTTTGCGCGAGCCGAAAAAATTCCAGACAAGGAATTTCGTCTCGTCCCAATTGTTGCGTCCCCCTATCGCTTCCATGACTTCATCGGCAAGGGCAATCGCCGCAGGGTCAGAAGCTTTGGTATTGAAACCTTCGGCAGGCGGATTGCCATAAGAAGTCGTTTTCGATACCTCATTTTGGCAACTGAATAAAAAGAAAGGGAGCAATGCTATTAATAATAGGTATTTCATTTTTTTTTTTGAAAAAAGTGATAAATGATTGTAACCGTTCAGCCTACGGAGTAGTTTCAACTCACCTCATATAGGTTATGACCACAAAGAACGCTATTTTTTCAATATTTTGATAAAAGATGCCAAAATGTCGTCACATTAAATTTGTAAAACAGTAATTTTTAAAAAGATAAAATAATTATTTTAATATATTGACTGTCACAGTTATAAATATTTTAGAATAAATTTAGATAGTTTCATTTGTAAAATGAAAAATTGACGATGGGACAAGTTTTTATTGATTTTAAACTGCGTTCTGCACGTAAAAAATCTTTTTCCAAAATAAAATAAAATTTCGCATTTATATTAGTTAGCAATCATAAATTGCTGGTTGTGAAAGAGTAATCTAATTTATAAATAAAGGATAGGCTTGCAACTCTTTGATAATCAGGTACTAAGTGTTTGTACGGGTGTATTTTGTATTTATACTGAAAATTAACTTTCAAAACTTGTAATATCCAAAGTTTACCTTTACATTTGTGACAGAAATACAGCAAACGTAGATTACCCCCACAAAAATTTCTTCCATCTCCCTACTTTAAATTTTACCTCCTTTTGAAATAAATTTTCCTTGGACATTCGTTTTACAATTCGTTTGTCGTTTATATCAATTCCTCCCGGTAAAGAACAAAAACTACTTTTAGAACACAACATTACCTCCCATTTTTTTGAACTTACTAATCCCCCTTAGAAGTTTCCTCCCACTTCAATATATGGTAGTGTAACAAATGTGCACCACCATTTATTGAAAAAGTGATTTGTTACTGTGTAAACGAAGGTTTTTTAAGTTTGAGCAGCGAGAAAATCGTAAGGTTTTCGAGCTTTAAAAAACACAGTGCGCGTTGCCTGCGGCAACGCGGGAGGGGTATTAAGGGATAAAAATCCCTTTGATAAACAAAAGCACCTAAACTGTAGAAGTGCACATTTGTGGCACCACCCAATATATTACTTATAATTTTAATAGTCTAAACTCACAAATTATGCCGAGTCAAATTATTACCAAAGCAGCTATCACAGCAATCATCGTAATCTTCACTTTATCTTTGAATGCGAAAACTTACTTTGTAAAAGAAAATACTACTGGTAAAGGATTAAGTTGGTCAGATGCTAATGGTGATTTAGCAGCAGTTTTGTTTGCAGCTAGCTACGGCGATGAAGTTTGGGTAGCAGGTGGTACTTATGTGGCTTCTTACGATAACGACCGCACTCGTTCGTTCATCGTTTCAAAAGGCGTCAAAGTTCTAGGCGGATTTATGGGCAACGAAATGACAGCAGACCAAAGAAACGCTGAAAAATATAAAGTAACTTTAAGTGGAAACATCGGTGACCTTAACAGCGCACACGACAATTCGCACACCATCGTACTCATCGGAGGGGCGAATAAGAATACCGTATTGGACGGATTTTTCATCGCAGATGGCACCGCTAACAGTTCAGGTGCAACGGCTTCTCCATCTCGCAGCGGCGCAGGTCTGTACGTCATGGGCGCCTCTAAAAATAATCCTTCTACACCGTTAATTCGTAATTGTACCTTCTATAACAATCACAGCTGTGACGGTGGCGGAGTTTATAATAACGGGAAAGGTGGCAACGCAAGTCCAACATTTGTGAACTGCAATTTTCACAGCAACTGCGCTGATTTAGACGGTGCTGCTATCTTCAACGACGGTCGTCATGGTGGAAACAGCAGCCCAGTTTTTGACAAATGTGAATTCTCTGGAAACGAAGGAAGCTATGGCGGCGCAATGTGTAACTACGGCGGGAAAGGCTTAGCCAATCCAATTTTAAACAACTGTCTTTTTTCAAGCAACGAAGCGTATTCGAGAGGTGGAGAAGTGTTCAACATGGACATTGAAGGGGAGGCGCAAGTAGCAATGACGAACTGTAAATTCAAAGAAAATACAGCATCTGCGGGAGTGGGTGTTTATACTTTCAGTCAAAATCGCGCGACTGGTGTTAAAAAATACACTTACGTAGACGTATGTGTAAAGAAGCGATAGTTACTTATTTCGCGTTCCTTATGCTTTATTATTCCTATTCCGGTATAAAAGTGGTCAGTTATGAAAAAAGATAATCGGTTAATAACCAAATGATTAGGTTATTTTAAAACAGACCATTTTAAATGCGGAAAGGGAATAAGCACTATTTTTAATTTATCTGGCACAACGCCAACTCGCAAATAATACATTTTAGGAAAGGTTAGATTTTTTATTGTGGAACACTAAATTTTTAAGGGTTTTAAAACGCAAAGATACAGACCGCTCTACCCCCCCCGCTTTTTTTCTTTTGGTGGACGGTTAACATCGCTTTAAAAACGGGCTAATATTGAATAAGAACTAGAACAGAACAATTGTATTTAAGAAGAGTTTTTTATACATACTTTCAGGTTAAATGAATTTAGATTGAGCTGCTATCTGTTAAGTAACGCGTAGTAATTAATCAGGTAATTTTATAAACATCTTTTTTCGCTATTTTCCGTTAAAAATGCCTTCAATAACATCTGCTATTCAAGAATTTTTAAAGAAAAAATATCGAAAAAATCTTGTCTAAAAATTTTACCAAATTAACTACGACGCCTTACTTATTACAGGTAGCAGCTTTTTGTTTTTTCTAACTGAGGTTCATGAATTAATTCGGGCTTTTTGTAAAAGCTGTGAGCCTCCGGTGTGTAGACTTCAGTCTAGGCGTAAGTATATGATAGTTAGTGTGCAAGCGTAGAGTAATATTTCAAAATACTGGTTCAGTTAGTAAATTTTAATCAAAAAAATTAGGAGTTACTTTTGAAAGTAACTCCTAATTTAATTCGGATTTCCCATGCGTCGTGTGCCGTCAACCGTGTGCCGTCTTACATATTACACTGACAGTTGTCCAAACAATCAATAATCAAACTCACATCTCGTTCTTTCAGTGAATAAAACATACTGCGGCCATCTCGTTTGGCACTCAACAGTCCTTTTAGACGCATGTTTTTAAGGTGATGAGAAGTTAAGGATTGTTCTGAGCCGAGGTTGGCGCAGAGTTCTGAAACCGACAACTTTGGGTGGATTTCCAATAGCCGAATGATACCCAATCGCACAGGGTGTGCAACTGTTTTTAAGATATCGGCGATGCGTTCCAATCGTTCTGCTTCTTCTTCGTAAATGAAAATTTCCTTTTTTGATTCCATGTCGCAAAGGTAGGAAAATATTGCTTGTGAAAACAGAGTAGGGCGTGCTTTGTTAACAGGAAGGTTGTAGGGACAATCTTTTAATTAGCGTGTTTTTAGAATATTGGATTGTGTAGGGGCGTATCCTTTTGGTTGCCCAATGCCTTGACTTACAATATGTTGGGCGACCACAAGGGGACGGATACTACTTTACTTTCGATAATTTCATCATAAACGCTGTTTCAAAAATGGTAAACGCCAAATAAATCAAGAAAAATGGAATTAAAAAATGACTGTCTTGTGGTTGTTGGACTTCAAAATAAGCAACGACTAAAAATACGGTCAAAAACATTTTGCCAATGATAGATCCAAAAACGACTTGGGAGAAATCATTGACATTTTGGCTCGCGGCAGTTTTTTTTCCAAGAACGAACATGAGGACACTTAAAATGGTATAGAATGCGAGACTTAAAATGCTCAAGTCCCAATAGGGTTGAAACAACGGAAAAGAATGCAGTACAAAGAGTAAAAGCAAGAGAATGAAAATTAGGGAAAAAAGCTGAGTTGTGAATTGTTTCGTCGTCATGGCAGGGTAAATCGTCAATCTTTCTTATTGATAATCAAATCTTTAAGCGTGAAATAGAAGGCGAGGAAAAGGAAAACCATCGAAAATAGAATCGTGAAAAGGGGACGTTCACTTTGCATATAGGCATCCAGTTGTTTGCCTAAGAACGTCCCCAATCCTATGATAAAAGCCATTTGAAACGCCATACCCATATATTTGAGGGCAGGGTTGATTGTTTCTTTAGTTGGCGTGAGTTGCTTTTCCTGCGAGGTCTTTCGCGTCGGATGATTTTGCTCCTGTGACAATATTTTTAGCTGATTTAGATGAACCGTTAGAGTTGGTGCCTGCTACTTTGTAAGAACCAGAAATGACTGCGCCTGAAGCTACATTCAATTTTCCGTAAGCCACATCGCCGCTAACTTTGGCAGATTCACGAATATTTAGTAATTCTCTGACATGAAGAATACCTTCAAATCGTCCTTCAATTACTGCATTTTGGCAACGAATTTCACCTTCGATAAAGCCCGTTGGACCGATAATTACTTTCGCTTCGCAAGTCAATGTTCCTTTGATAGAACCATCTACGCGAATATCACTTTTCGAGGTAATCGTTCCTTCTACTGAAGTACCTTCCACCAAGCTATTGAGGGAGTGTCCTCTACCTGGTGCGGCATTATTAGATGGTGATTTACCTGTATCTTTCTGTTTATTACTTCCGAACATAATTAAGTTTTTTCAAAAAAATTAGGAGCCTAAATAGTTGCTTTTTGTACTTAACAAACATTTGAATGTATAGCTAAATTAGTTATAAGATTACCGATGTTCAAGTTCTTGAATCCCCCAAATAATCAAAGCTTTCGCTAAAATCATTCCTCAAGTAAAGTACTTCAAAAGCATCATAATGAATGATTTATCCATTAAAAGTATTTTGTGCTTACCCAAATTTTTCAAGGTTTGTTTAATTTTCTCCTTAAAAAGTCTGCCTTTTAATCCTAAGAAACGACGAAAGAATAAATTCACATTCTTGGCCATCTTTTTTACCCTTATTTTTTATTCAAAATCGCTCATTATATCAACATAAATCGCACTTTCAAAGCAAAAACTAAGATTAAAATAAACTACCTAAGAATGTCAATTTATTTTTTCTTCATTCTTAATGAAAGGTAAAGATGAAAAAAATAAATGAATTACTATAATTTTTATAATTTTGATAACTAAAAAAAACGGAGGTTCTATATGATTTCATTTAATCAATGTGGTTTGACAAAGGGAATCTGCCCCTCCAACTTCTTTTACCTTTCCAATCAAATAAAATCTGGATGTCTGAAAAATAGAATATTTTACTAATGGGATATTTAGATATTGGTGATAACTAATTTTTATATCAGAATAGCTTATATTTTCAAACATCAAAAAAAAACATCCTGATAAGACGATGTCTTATCAGGATGTTTAGTTCACCTAGGTGAGTAGTTTAATACTTGTTAGTATTAGAAATTTGGGCAGTAAACACCCCGTTTTTGTAAGTTGCAAAATTTGTAAATCATTGCAAATTCAAACGAACCGTTACCGTTACTCGCTGGTCTCAATGTCGATATGTTGATATCGTAGCTGAAGCCAATGCTGAACTGGTTGTAGTCAAATCGAGTTGATAGAATCGCTGCATCAGATAACACACCACTACCTACTTTATTAGAAATCCGTACCCATGCTCCAATGTGGAAAGCTTGTTGTGTGCGTGATGCACCACTACCTAATCGGAATTTCAAGCTCGTACCCGAGTTAATCTGTAAAGAAGGACCTTGCTTCATAAAGATGATACCAGGGACTAAACCAATTTTATTGGTCACCTCAAACTCACCACCTGCATGTGCTGTCCAACGGCTGTACAAAAATTCTTCTGCGCGTTCGTCACTTGTTGTTCCTGGATTCTGCAAAAAGAAAGATTGATTTGCTTGGTTTAAGTGATGAAATGCACCACCAATATACAAGTTATTATTTTCATCAAAAACAGAGAACCAAAGCAAACCTGCTCCTACATCTCCGAATAAGAAGTTGTCATCATTGAAATTCCCATTTTCGCCAGACTCAAAACCTCCAAAATCATCGTTGGTAGTCATTCCCGAAGCAACACCTACTTGGATTTGATTTCCCCATCGCAATTTCAAGAAATCAAGGCTTCGCTGTGCCAATCCACCCTCAGCACCAAATACTAAGTAGTGAGAAGAACCACGTCCACCACCCATTCGCTTAGCGTAGGAAAGAGAAATTTTTCCAGTTGTGGTTGCAAAACTTGCTTCACCAGCTTTATCACCCCAAAAAGTAGCACCGACACCGAAGTTATCGTACCGTCCAACTGCGATTTTTTGGTCGTAAGATACAGAGTAAGTATTGAAAGCATTTTCTTTCAACACGCTTGCCCATTGGTTTCTATAGTTAGCAGCCAATCGGACATTACAGTTCATCACACCCGTCAAAGCAGGATTCAAATTCAGTGGCGACATGTAAAACTGGGAGAAGTGAATGTCTTGTGCACTCAATGACAAGGTCCCAACCATCATAAAAAAGGAAAGCAAGAAAAGTCTAAATGATTTCATAAAATAAGTTTTTTAAGAACAGTCTCTGAAAAGGTCTTTAAAGGATTCCTTTTTTTAAGCTATCCGAATTTTGCACTAAATTAATCTAATGATTTCCAACTCTTAGACCTTTAGTTATGCAACGTATTCTGAAAAGTATTTGTTAGTTAAATTTTGAACAACTATTATGTTCAACCTGATTTCGTATTTACTTCCCAATTCAAATTTAAGTAACAATTAGTGAATCAATTAGTATTTGTTACTTAACATAGCGCAATTATAAACAATGTCTTTTGAATCGGGTAATTTTTTCTGTTAAAATATTTTTTTTGCTAAATAGACTACACCATAATTTAGGATTTCTAAAGATAGATTTTCAATTATTCTACTAATTTTGGATGCAAAAAAAACATACAGTAATAACCAAAACTTCTCATCTCCAAGAAAATTGGGTACAACTTATTTTTTAAATTGTAGGTGAACTTGTTTAAATTTATTCTTGGGCGTTTCCAACTAACGCGACTTGATTGAAATATTTTATTGAGCGAGAAAGAATCCAAAGTGGGCATTTTTCGTAGTTCTCTTTCTATTAAAGCAAATATCGTTAAAAATTCCAAAGATTCTATTCCTAAACGGATTTTTTTTTGGGAAATTACACTTTTAACAAATTCAGGACACTTCATCGCTCTTTTATATTAGATGTCTAAAGGTAACGTTTCGCTGCCTGAGTAATGTTTTTTTTTGCAACCGTATTCAGAGAATTACAGCCATTAACCATTAATTACTTTAGACTTTATGAATGGCGACTCTGGATAATTCGCAAACTATTGATTATCAATTATTTGCAATTCTAAAAAAGCTACTCATTCATAAAGTCTTTTGTTTTAAACTCAAATAATCCAAATAGTAAATCATTTTAAATGACAAACTATTCAAAGCTGGAATATCTCGCAACTGCTTCGTCCCATCCAAATACCGATACCGCACCGCCTCTTCTCCAGAATCAAATTGAGTTGTATTGTTTTTCCAAACCACAAAAATATCGCTCCCTGGCGCAAATCTCCACCGATAAACGGCATCTACCGTGAAGGAATTAAAGCTATTGTCACTAAATTCTTTATAATCCGAAGGTGCCAATTCTCCATCTTCTCCTAACAAATGAAACGAATCATATTCCGCTTTTGCCCAGTAATGTCTAAACCGAAGCGTGAGCGACATTTTGTTATTAAAGGTATAAGTCGTCTCTAAAATATTTTGAAATTCAATATTATCCCGTCGTCCAAAAATGATGTCATTGTCTTTATCGTCATACTCCAAAGTAGTCACGAAACCCTCGTCATTCCAATGATTTCGGCTACTGATGTCGAGTCCGACGGTAAATTTATCGTTGACGCGTACTACCGGTTCAAAGTTGATATTAAACCGATTTCGACCCTCTTCTGCATAAGCGGTAAAGTTGGTGCGAATATCAAAATAGAAGGTTTTATTGTAATTAGAAGATATAAATCCACTAAAATCTATGCGTCGAGAAACGCGATAAAATCGACTAAAATCTGACGTTCTTGGTTCAAAATAATCATAGCCTTCATACGGTCGTGCGAAGATGTTGAGACCCATGCCATAATTGTCATTAGACACTAAGAAAAAATCTGTACCGACGCCTATATTGACGAATTTATTGGGTGCATAGAGTCGTTCATAATCGACAAATATGCCCGTTCTTAGCCGACGAAATACTGAAAATGGTTCGTAATTATTATAATTTAAAGAGACATAACTTGACCGTTCATTATTCGCAAATAAAAAGCCCAAATCATTGACATCATAAGTGTCACTTTCTTCATTATAACCAGCGGCGTACCGCCAGTTTCCACTAATTTTGTTGAATTGAGCGTTGAAAGTATGTCCAAAAACATTATCGGTATCTTCGTAATATTTTTGGCTGACTGTAAATTTTCCTTCCAAGGCATAAGACTGCGCTTTATTTTTCAAATTAAAAAGGGTTCCTGTTGTATTCGCATCATAAAATCGACCTTCCCGCAGCACATTTGTATTAATCAGAGTGACATAGGAGTTGTTTTTTAAATTTTGGTCAAAAACCACCACGTTATAATTGGTCAATGGATTGGTCAAAACCCGTCGTCGATTGCCCGAAAGACTATCTTCTATGGTCGCATAAGTATTCTTTGAAATGGCATTAAATACACCGACGCCCAAGCCTCCAGTCGTCCTTCCCGAAACTTTAGTCGCGTTGTACAATTGCGATTCCCGAGGATTTTCAATAATCGTTTCTCCATCCGAAAGTCCATCATCTGCATCAAAGAAGCCTATCGGTTGCCCACCAACTCGCCGCGAATAAAAGAGATTACCTTTATTAAACAATTCAACACCTTCCGTAAAAAATTGCCGGTTTTCATCAAAACGAACTTCAAACGGCGACAAGTTAAGTACCTGATTGTCAGACTGTACTTGCCCAAAATCGGGTATCAAAGTCATATCCAAAGTAAACGCGTCATTGATGCCATATTTTACATCCATACCACCGCTAAATGACCTTCTCCAGCTATTTTGTGGATTACCGTTTTTGTCATGATACAAATCGCCATATACGGCTACAAAAGGGGTCGCGGACAGTCGCACCGGCGATTTTATATTTGAAATACCGCTCACTTGACCCGATTGTTGCAACAGCCCATTTTGAGTTGGGTCAACGGGACTCCAATAACTCAATTCTCGATTTCGGCGCACCAGACGCGCAAAATTTATATTCCAAATTTGGTCTACTTCCGCTGGAAAACGGATGGCAGAGTAAGGGATTTTCATTTCCACGGTCCAGCCTTCCTCCGTAATTTTCGTCTCACTAATCCACACGGCATCCCAATTTCTATCGCCAGAAAGCATATTATTGCCATTCCCTGCCAAATACTTAATATCCAGCTGAACGCCCGCAGGTGTCACCAAAAAACCAACGCCATTGTTCCCATCTTGATACGCATCAATCGTAATTCCAAACCAGTCCGTATTCCCAAAATTATCCCGTTCCGACAACTGCTTTTGAATGCTGTCAGGACTGCTATCATACAAGGTCGCACCGATATAAATTGCGGTATTGTCATACAAAATCCTTACTTCCGAACGCTGAAATGCATTGATGCCTGGCTTCGGCTCATTTTGAATAAAACCATCCGCTTTTTTAGCATTTCTCCAAGCGGAATCATCCAAATTTCCGTCTATTTTAATTGCTTGTTCGATACGATTGGCAGTCGTTTGTTTTTTTAGTGGATCAATACCATTGTTGGCAAAAGACAAGATTGAAATATAGAAAAGTAGGGAGAGTAGAAGGTATTTTTTCATGGGAAATCTGTGGTGTAGTTAGGTGAAAATGGTCTTTAGCAAAAGGAGTTTGAGGAGGGTGCACGTTTTTGTGAAAATCATGCATCCTCCTCAATATTTTACTCGCGCTGCCTGCGGAAGCGCGCAATGTGATTTTATCGTTGCTCAAATTAAAAAATAAAACTTAGCTTTTGTGGTATTTAAGGCAATTTTAATTAATAAATTGGACGTTTTAGACTAGCCCTTTTTCATTCTAAGAGATTTTAAAAAATTAAGCATAATTGGCATTATAGTTCATTTTTTAGGATTTCTTAGAATGGAAAAGGGCAGCATAAAATGTTTAATTTATTAGTTTGTTATTGCCTAAGTATTCAAAATTTTTATCGTCGAAATGTTTAATTTTTGCAAAAGTACTAAGAAAGCGCGCGCGTTTTTCTTAATGAAATATTAAAAAGTTAAATGCAAAAATTGTGTCAAACCTTATTTTCTGTCAAAATTGATACTTAATTCTTTTTTATTATTCAAAAGATGTTCTCTCCTTTCCAATAATTTGTAATTTGCCGTCTAATTCTTGAAGTTGAGATAAGGGACGTAATACGCCGAACTGAAATTGCACTAAACGTCAGCGGTTACTGAACTGTTTAATTAAAAACTGCTCAATTTCTATTTTCGACTCCACCGTCAAAAAATTTATGCAACCACTTATACCACATTTTATTCAGCAAAAATACCTCGCAGGGGAATCAGTTGGCGTCCTGTCGGGCTATACTGTCTTTGTTGATATGTCCGGTTTTACACGCCTTACGTCTGTTTTGATGGAACGAGGAAAAGAAGGGGCAGAGCGATTATCGGTTATTTTAAATGATGTTTTTGGACCGATGGTTAGTTGTGTTTATGAACGGGGCGGTCGGATTCCATACTTCGCAGGTGATGCATTTACGGCTATTTTTGAGGGGGAGAAATCAGAAGCTTATGCGCTAGAAATAATTGAAATTTCTCAGCAACTACTGCAACTATTAGAAAATACGCAGTCTAAAATTCCAGAATTTGAAATCGGCGTAAAAATTGGTCTTGGCTACGGTGAGATTGATTGGGGTATCGTCGGTGGCGAGCAAAAAGCGTTTTATTTTAATGGAGATGGTATTGACGATTGCATCGAAAGTCAGAAATTGGCGAAGAATAGCGAAATCATTTTTGGGGAACACATTCAGGCTATTTTCTCTGAAAATCATGGATGGGAAGCGCATGAAAAGCATGGTTTTTATCGAGTAACTAAGCCAATTGAAATTGAAAATCGTCTATTTTCACCAGCTCATCCTGAGGAGGTTATTGAAAATGTAGCACAGCATTTTCTTCCAGATTCCGTGATGCATTTCAATCAACAGGGAGAATTTAGAACTGTCATTTCTGTATTTATTTCCTTTGAAGGCATTTCTACTCACGAGGATTTAGACGAATTCGTCAAAGTTGTTTTGGGTAATATCACCAAATTTTCTGGCTATTTCAAAGAAGTAGATTACGGTGACAAAGGTGGCATTCTATTAGGCTTCTTTGGCGCACCTGTTTCTTACGAAAACAATGCAGAACGAGCTTTAGAATTTTTGCGAACAACCGAAGCTGACTTATCAGAAATGCAAGTTCGTACGGGTTTGAAATATCGGGCAGGCGTAACCTCAGGCATCGCTTATGCAGGCATTGTTGGTGGCCCAGAACGTTGTCAATACGCAGCAGTTGGGACAAATGTTAACCTCGCAGCTCGCTTGATGACCTACGCAGACTGGGGAGAAGTGATGGTCGATTCGGTTGTGCAAAAAGACCGAAATTTCGATTTCAAATATCGAGGAGAAATCAATTATAAGGGTTTTGATAAACCCATTCCAACGTACAAATTTGATGGTCGAAATGTCGAACAGAC
The DNA here is from genome assembly GCA_047629355.1 of Saprospiraceae bacterium. Classification (GTDB taxonomy): domain Bacteria; phylum Bacteroidota; class Bacteroidia; order Chitinophagales; family Saprospiraceae; genus CAYUNA01. The sequence continues at coordinate 31,727 of JBLHWU010000041.1, forward strand.
GCAGGAATATGAAGGCCGGATGGTTGGGCGAGAGGAAGAGTTGAACCAATTATTAGCGATTGCAGGAAAAGCAAATGCTGGTCAAACAGAGGTCGTGTATGTGTTTGGAGAAGCAGGGATTGGAAAGTCCAGACTGACCTACGAACTGAAGCAGCAATTGCGCACGATTTATGATACGAAATGGTTTAATTGTCGTTCTGATCAAATTTTACAGAAGCCATTCAATCCATTTGTCTTTTTTATTAAAAAACATTTTGACCAATCTTCCGAAAATACAGCCGCTGAAAATAAGGCGGATTTTGAATGCCGTTTTAATTGGTTGTTGAATGATATTCAGGCTTCAGAATATTATCGTGCTGAAATCATCCAACGAGAGTTAGAGCGAACAAAGCCTGTCTTGGCTCTTTTATTGGGTATAAAATACGACAAATCGCTTTGGGAACAGTTAGATGCCAAAGGTCGGTATCGAAATACGATTGCCGCATTTTCTGCACTTTTCTTAGCAGAGTCTTTGGTGAAAGCAGTGGTCATTGAATTAGAAGATGGGCATTGGTTTGACGATAATTCAAAGGCATTTTTAAAGGAGTTTATTGGTCAAATTAAGGACTTGCCGATATTCCTTTTGGTGACTTCCCGTTACAATGACGAAGGACAAAAAACGTTTCTTTTCCCAGATAGTGCACTTGAAAAAGCAAAAGTTAAACCTACCGAAATTAATCTGAATACGTTGAAAAGCAGAGGTATGAAAGCCTTCGCAGAAAATCGGTTAGGGGGCGGAATTCATAATGATTTAAAGGATTTATTAAAACGGACAACCAATGGGAACCCGTTTTATTTGGAGCAAATGCTGGAGTATTTTATTGAAAGCAATTTGCTGGTACAAGAAGAAGGGATTTGGAATATCAAGGACAAAAACGTTCGGATTTCTAATTCCATCAACGCGATTTTGACGGCGCGCATTGACCGTTTATCTAATTTGGTGAAAGAGACGGTGAAAACGGCTGCGGTGATTGGTCGGGAGTTTGAAATTCCAATTTTGAAAGAAGTCATGCGTTCGCAGACGGGATTGTTGGAAGGAGAAATCGAGCAGGATATCTTGACGGAACAAATCAAATCGGCTGAAAAAGGGCAGATTTGGCAAGCGATGAATGAATTGCGCTACATTTTCCGGCATTCCTTGTTGCGAGAAGCGGTGTATGAAATGCAGTTGGGCGCAAGGGTTAAAGAATTGCATTTTTTCATTGCGAGAGCGATTGAGAAGATTTATTTAGGCAATTTAGAATCAAAATTTGTCGATTTAGCCTTTCATTACGAACAAGCAGAAGACGAAGACAAGACCTTAGAATATTTGGAAAAAGCAGCTGATTTGACGCGAGATTTATATCAAAATCAGCAAGCGATTCGATATTATGATAAGTTGCTGACCATTCAAGGTAAGAAGAAAGAAAAATACGCTGTCATCAAAACGATGCTCAAAAAAGGGAGTATTTTGCAGTTGATTGGTCGTTGGGAAGAGGCAGAAAAAGCTTTTGATGATGCCTTGACACAAGCGAGAAGAACGGATGATTTGAAGTTAATTGGTCGGTCAAACAATACGCTTGGACAGTTGCTGTTGTTGCGCGGAAATTACGAGGATGCCAATATGTATTTGGAAGCTGCTGCCGCGTTTTTTGAAGCGATTCAATACGAAAAAGGCATTGCGAAAGTATATGGTGATTTAGGTAATTTGTATTTTCGGCAAGGGAGTTATGAGGACGCCAAATCGCATTTTATTCGCAGCATTCAGATGTCGGAATTGTATGCACATTCGAGTAGCAATGCGCAGATTGTCGCCAATTTGGGCTTGACCTATATGAATCTGGGGGACTATGCACAAGGTGTCAAATGGCAACGTTCGCAGTTGGAGATTTGCCGTCAAATGCACGACCGCCAAGGGATGGCGACTTTGAATGTCAATATGGGAATTGTGCATTTTGAAGCAGGAGATTACGACGATGCGTTGGATTGCTTTGAAAAAGGCTTAAAACTAAGTGAAGAATTGGGTAATAAATTGCTCGTTTCTATCGCAGTCGGTAGTCTTGGTCGCGTGTATGAACGTCAAGGTGATTACGAAAAAGCGATGGAACTCTTTGAGGATGACCTTCGAATTACCGAAGAATTGGGTGATAAACAAGGGATTGCGATTGCCTTGGGTTTGATTGGCGAGTTGAAAGGTATATTGGGTGAATTTGAGGAAGCGCGCCGTTTTATGGAGAAAAATCTGGCGATAAGTGAAGAGTTGGGCTATCAAAAAGGCATTGCAAAAGCGGTGAATATGTTGGGCGATTTGTTTTATGCGCAACGGAATTTTGCGAAGTCAATTGAGTATTATGATAAAGCTATAAAAATCACCCGAGACATTGGTCAGCAGTTGGTTTTAAGTAGTAGTCTGACAGAAAAAGGGATGGCATTGGTGCATTTAGATGAAATGTCTGAAGCCAAAAAAGCTTTAAAAGAATCGGTGAAAATTGCTCAAAAATTAGGCAACTTTGACTTGATTTTTGAAACACAAATCTTGCAAGCCCGCATTTATGCAAGAGATGGCAAAAAAGAATTGACAGAAAAGACCCTTCGTGATTTATTAGTAGAAAAATTGGATAGAGAACAGGAAGCTAATGTTCATTTTGGCTTGTTTATATTGGTGCAATCTGAGGTTTCACGGGAAAAGGCGTTGGTTATTTTTGAGGAATTGCAGCAGGCGACGCCCTTGTATTTGATTAAGGATAGGTTGAGGGAGTTGAAGAAGGGGTGATTTGAGATGTGTTAATAAATCAGGACACGAAACTATCTTAACTTTGTGTCCTTATGAAAGGAAAAAAAACAACTCAGAAACGTCGTAGATACGATGCAGAATTTAAATTAAATGTGCTGGAACTGCA
>JBLHWU010000042.1:0-34434 GCA_047629355.1 Saprospiraceae bacterium
AATCGTTGCATGGTCTACATCACGGAACTATTTTTAAGAGGAAAATAGCGGAATAAAGATGTTTTCAAATTACCCCAATAAATAGTGTCACGTACTTAATTATCGAATCGAGAGAACTTTTAATGATAGCGGCTATTTCTCCTCCTGTCGTTTTATTTTTACTTGCATAGAATTGTGCATTTTCTCCAATCCTTTCAACTTTATCCTCTGCACTTGCAACTTTTTCAATTTCAAATTTTTCAATTTCAAATTTTAGATTATTGATTCTGTGGTGAAATTCGTTTAGCCATTTTATCGCTTCTAATTTTTTTCCATCTTCTTTGTCTTCATATGAAAGTATTGACCGAATTCTAATTGTAATATTTTGTGATATTCGATCACAAAATTTGATTTATTCGATTATCGACCATTGTTTTACTTCTTCTATTGTTTCTCTCAATCTCATTCGTTCGAGTCTTCTTTTTTCTTGCTTGCAGGAAACTTGGTAACAGCGATGATTTCATTTCCATTTCTCCACGACAACTTTCACCTAATTTTACCGCGAAAATAGCCTTTTTTTTACAAAAACACCTAATTCTAATTCATTCCATTTTTGAACATTCCCCCCCTCTCAAACCTTTTATATGAAATAAATCTAAAAATAAAATATGAAAGTACTAATTGAAGCACCATTTGACATCAATGACGGTGATAAAAAAAACATTGAAGAGAAACTAAATAAATTGACCACCTTTTTTAACAAAATTACGCAGGCGACGGTTTATTTTAAGAAAGATGATGGCAACGAGCCAGATTCTATTTTGGCAGAGGTGGAAGTGCATGTGCCTGGCCCACCGATTTTTGCGTCAGCTTCTGAACAACAATTTATGAATGCGTTTAATTCAGCTGTTGTGAAAGTGGAAAAACAATTGCGCAAAAAGAACGATAAATTGGTTGAACATCATTAAACAGTGGACGGTGGACGAAGTTCACAGCCGTTTGTTAAATGCCAATACTCACGAAAAAGCCTCGAAGATTTTTATTTTTTCGAGGCTTTTTTGATTCTGATTTTTATTATTTTAAAATTGAATATTCTTACCACCAATCCGCCATCTCCGAATCTTCAAAAAATAACGTCCGCCCCTTCCCTTCTATCGTCATTATCAAAATATTTTTCACTGAAATTCCATCATTATTCGCATTCGTAAAAATCACTTTTGAGCCATCAGGAGAAAAACGTGGGTCAAGGTCATTCGTACCCGTATCGGGCAATAATTTGATAATAACCGGTGAAGTTTGTTCTTGAAAAACGGTGATACTTTCAATCGCCGTAGAATTTCATCATGTTTGCATTAAGTGCTCACCAACGCTTTCATTTGTATCGCCATGCCACTGACATGCGTTAAGGCTTCAAAGGACTGAGTGGATTGTTTCGTGATAAATTAGGCAAAGACTCGCTGGATTTGGTCATTGCTTCGTTCTTGGATAAGACCTCATCGAGGAATTAGCCAAGAAAACATGCCTATTTATTTAGGCTTCTTTGAATTTATTTTCAATGCTCCTAAACGAGGAAAAGCTGTTTTAGTAACAGTGAAAAAATAACTATAGATTCTTGACAGGATATTTTGCCCTCATTTTTCACTTTGAAAACGCTCATTATATCAACATAAATCGCAGTTTCAAAGCAAAAATTGAGAACAAAACGGCACTACCAAGAATCTACACTTATTTATTTCGCGTCCCTTAGTAACGGTGAAAAAATAACTTCTCCAACTGGACAGGACAAATTATCCTCAATTTTCACTTGAAATCAGTCAAAATATCAACAATTATCCTTCTTTCAAGCAAAAACTGAGAAAAATTATCTTCTGTCCAGTTGAGTAACTTATTCTTTCATCGTTACTTAATACCTCAATTGAACGGAGATTTAGAAAAAGTTAAACTAATTGTACGTATTACTGTTACGGAGTAATCGTTAATAAAATAAAAATATTACAATGAAAAATTTACTTGGTTTTTTAATGTTAGCCACGCTTACAATCTTTTCATCTTGTGCGGATAGTTCTCAGGAATCATCAGCTCAGGAACCAGTAGCTCAGGAAGAGAAGGTAGTAACTTCGGAGGCACCAGTTGAGAAGGCACCAACAATCGTAGGTGTCGCGGCAGGAAGTGAGAATTTCTCTACTTTGGTCGCTGCTGTAAAAGCTGCTGATTTGGTGAGTGTCTTGAATAGTGACGGACCGTTCACTGTTTTTGCGCCAACCAATGCTGCTTTTGCTAAGTTACCGGAAGGAACAGTAGCGAGCTTGTTGGAGCCAGAAAGTAAGGAAACTTTGACGGCGGTATTAACTTACCACGTGGTAAAAGGAATATTTAAAGCAGCCGATGTAGTAGGCGCTATCAATGCGAATAATGGAAGCTTTACTGTCGAAACAGTGCAAGGTGGAAAATTAACTGCTTCACTCAACGAAGGAAAAGTGGTCCTAACCGATATAGCCGGCAATACTTCTACCGTAGTCATTGCTGATGTGGAAGCTTCAAATGGTATCATACATGCGATAGACAGTGTGGTTATGCCTAAATAAGATTGGGTATAACTAACTTTATCCTATTGAAAACGCTATTCGACGAAAGTTGGGTAGCGTTTTTTGTTTGGGGAAACTTTTGTTGGAAATTGCTTCAATGTTGATGATTTTTTTGTGGAAAATGTTGAAATTGGCAAGAAATTATGGGCTCATGGATGAATTTAGTGGAGGTATTTTGACAAAAGGAGTTGGAGAGGTAAAATGTTTATAAAAACGTTTTTTACCCCTCAAAAACCACCCCCGCGACGCCTGCAGCGGCGCGGCACTCTTAGTAGAGAAGCGAAACTATGTAATCTTTCTCCCTCCTGCATCCTATTCGGGACAACTCAATTTATTCACTAAGTAACGGTAAATAAAACAACACTCGCATGAAACAATCTATTTTGATCTTACTCATCGGACTCTTCTTTCTTAATTTTTATGTAAACGCACCTTCTACTGTCACTGGGACCGTAGTAGATGACGCTGGCAAAGGATTAATCGGAGCTTCCATTCTTGAAAAAGGAACAAGCAATGGTACCATAACGGATATTGATGAATCATTCGAACTAGAGGTTAAAACAAAGAATCCTATTTTAATAGTTAGTTATACAGGGTACGAACAATTAGAATACGGCATTACAAATTTAAATAAAAAGCAGACCATTACTTTAAATCAAGGGATTCAATTAGAGGAATGTGTCGTAGTCGGTCTTGGAACTGTGAAAAAACAATCCACTTCAGGTTCCAATAGAAAAGACAAAGCATCTAAAAGGAAAACTGCTCAAAACAATTCCTCTGCATTTACCTATACCGCTGATTATGCGGAGGTCTCCTCCAATGCATCCAATCTATCCAGTTTTTCCAAAGCTAAATGTAAGAACCTGCTGATTTTAAAAATCACCAGGTTCTAATACTTGGATTCAAAATACGAATCCCCTACCGCCACTTAAAATTCCAAGTCACACTCGGAATCACCGGAAACAGCGAGACCTTAAAAGCCGTCCCCTCTGCCGTTCCCCCCGCAATATCCGTATCAAAATCATAAGAAATAAAGAAGGTATTCTGTCGATTGTAAATATTATAAACCGAAAACGTCCACGTTGAAATAAAGTCTTTTTTCTTTTCAAACTGCTTCTGTGGCGTCAAGGTTGCCGACAAATCCAAGCGATGATACGCGTCGATACGTGCGCTATTCCTTGCCCCATATTGTGCCACTGCACCTTGTTCAATAAAATAAATACTCTTCACGGGCGTAAAAGTATTGCCCGTTCCATAAATGAATGCGCCGCCGAAAGTCCATTGTTTATTCATTTCATAATTGGCAACAACCGACAAATCGTGGCGACGGTCGTAAGTGGCCGCGAAGGTTTTACCGTCATTAATATCTTCAAAAGTGCGCTCCGTTCTCGACAAGGTATAACCAACCCAACCCGTCAAGTCTCCCTTACTTTTTTTGAAAAACAACTCTAAACCATAAGATTCGCCACTTCCAAAAACAAAGGAAGATTCGAGGTCATTGGCGATGTCTGGGACGTACGTTTCGCCGTAATCAATCTGGTTATTGAGGTCTTTGTAATAAATTTCAATAGAGGTTTCGTAAGTGTTTTCTTTCAGGTTTTTAAAATACCCCAAAGCATACTGAACACCCTGCTGCGGCTCAACAATCTCCGTACTCGGCACCCAAACATCGCCCGGCAAACTACTTGTCGAATTGCTCACCAAATGGATATATTGATTGGTAAACGTAATGCCCACTTTCAGGGAGGACGACTCCGAAAGGCTATATTTTCCACTGACTCGCGGTTCTAAATTCCAATACGTTTTCACAGGGTCACCCTTCGCATACACGGTTGAATCCAGCTTCGAAGTGTACGACCCGACTTGCTGAAACATCGTACCCCGCAACCCAAAATTAATGCTCAATCGCGAATTAACTTTCCAATCATCTTGAATATAAACGGCTGCATCATGCGCATACGTCGGAATGAAATTATTGGAAAAAGTCGTCGTACCATCCGTACCGTTCGCGACATTTGGCGTGAGTTTGTGGTAGGTATAGTTGGCACCAAATTTCAAAGTATGGTTCGGACTTGGGTAAAAATCAAAGTCCAATTTTCCATTATAATCGCGCACACCAGAGTAAATATCCACTTGAAAAACATCCTGTCCACCTCTAAATTCAAATTCATATTGATTGTAAATCGCCGACAAGTTCATAAACAATTTGCTATTAAAAACGTGATTCCATCGCAGCGTCGCTGTCTCATTTCCATAAGGCAAATCAAAAAAGAAGTCGCGCTCGGTTGACCGAAACTTTAAAACATCCCGCCCAAAATAAGCACTCAAATACAATCTATCTTTATCTGAAAAACGATAATTAACTTTCGCATTCACATCATAAAAATAATAGTTCGTTCCTGCAAAATCGGTGTTGTCAATAAACGGTTGCACCAAATCAAACCCATACGTTCGCCGCGCCGATACGATAAACGAACTCTTCTCCTTCACAATCGGGCCCTGCAAAGTCAGCCGCGAAGCAATCAACCCAATACCGCCTTCTGCCCGCAATTTTTGGTCATTCCCTTCCTTCATCTGCACATCCACCACCGACGACAATCGACCACCATAATAAGACGGCATTCCTCCTTTAATCAAGGTCGTATTTTTAATTGCATCAGAATTAAAAACGGAAAAAAAGCCCAATAAATGTCCACTATTATAAACCACCGCTTCATCCAATAAAATCAGATTCTGGTCAGGTCCACCGCCCCGCACATAAAACCCTGAACTCCCCTCTCCTGCTGATTGCACTCCTGGCAATAATTGCAAGGTTTTCAAGATGTCCACCTCTCCCAACAATACCGGCAAAGTCTTGATTTTATCAACAGACATCGTCACCGTTCCCATCTCCGTACTTTGTACATTTTTGTCTTTTTCCTCGGCAGTTACGACGACTTCTTGCATCATTACACCTTGCGACATCTTGGTGTTAACTATTTGATTTTCAAATAGTTGCATCACCTTTTCTGTATCTCCAAAACCAAGATAAGAATAGATAATTATATAATCTCCCGCAGGCAAGGTCAGCGAGTAAAATCCATATAGATTGGTCGTCGCGCCCTGTTCGGTATTGCCTTTGACGTAGATGTTTGCGCCAATGAGCGTCTCACCACTTTCGCCATCAGAAACGTAGCCGCTAAGCGTAAAATTGTCCTGAGCATTAATGGACAATGCACTTAATAGCAAGAGGAAGATTATATAAAAAGGACGTAAAAAGTGCTCCATTTCGATGGTTTTTTTTGATATTTTTTATCGTAAATATTGAGACTAAATCATGGTGATTTAAAAATCACCATGATTTAAACCCAGAGTAAACGTTTAAACTAAAAAATTGCTTTCCACAATGGTCAATTATTACACAAATATGAAAGAAGTAAATACCACTATTTAGGAGATTGCCCCTAAATTATGCCCTATTTTCGTTCCTTTTCTTACCTTTACAAAACAGAATTAGCTGAAAAGTTTATGAAAGCAAACAACGACCAAGACATTCAAAAACTTCAGTCCGAAAACGCCCGTCTTCGCACTGAACTCTCCTTACTCAAAGGCGGTAAAAAAGTCAAAAACACCTTCTCCGCTTGGCTCGCCAATCATTCCACCAATGTCTTTGCCGGTAAAAGTCTAAAGAAAAGTCTGATTCGATTGTACACCGAACTACCACGAGATGTGAAGAGAGAAACAATGGCGGATGTCTCGGCGCACATCATTTGGCGCATGACTCGAGTCGGGATGTTCACGGTGCTGATTGCGCTCGTCCCCTTGATGGTGATGGCGGTGCAGACCTTGATTTTGAGTGTGCAGAACGATAAATTGGAAGCGCAGAATCAACTCATTCAAAATCAAAATACACGCCTCGACCAGCAGATAAATTTGGAGGAAGGAAATCGCCGTAGTTCATTCATTTTCTTAATGAGCAACATCATGGACAAGGTGGATGAAGAGTTAAAAAATAAAACCAACATTGCTCGAAAGTTGAGTGATGAATTGATTGGTCGCATCGTCTCGCTGAGTCAGACGCTGCGCCCATATCGGTATTTAGAAAATGATAAATTGATTGACAAACATTTGAGTCCAGAGCGTGGGCAGTTGTTGTTTTCCTTGGTCAATAGTTTACTGCATGAGGAGACGATGGATAAGATTTTTGAAAAAGCAGATTTTAGTTATTCGGATTTACCAGGCGCGAATTTATCGAACAGTTATTTGCGGCATGTAAAGTTAAGGAACTCGAGTTTTACCGATGCCAATTTTCAGAATTCCTTTTTAGAAGGCGCAACCTTTACCAATGCCAACTTAACGGGCGCAGATTTTGAAAATGCGAACTTACTGGGTGTCCAATTTGATACCGCTTGTTTGCGAAAATGCAATTTTTTCAATGTGACTGCCAACGATTGTAATTTAGAATACGCCGACATGAGTGGTTGTCGGGCGAGTGGGAATTTCTCGAATGTGTTGATGGAAGGATTGAAATTGGAAGATGCCGAATTGGGCGTTTTGCGATTGGATGGCGCACAGGTTCGGACGAAAGCGAGTAAGGAAGGCTTTACAAAGTATACCAAACTATACGATGAATTTATTCAAAAAAATTACGACTGGGAAGAAGTTACCGTTGCTAATGATAAAGGAAACGATAGTTATTTCAGATTGGTACAAAGTGTCGATTCTCAAATGTCCATGATGGACGAATGCACCGCCTTAGTTTTGAAAATAGTGGAAAGCAATAGTAAAATTCGCGCCTTGAAAAAGGAAATGGCAATGAAAGATGAAGCACTCGATGTATTCGAAGAAGCCAGCCCATTTGGGTCCTCTGAAATGAGTGTGTCCCAAGATTCCGTTTATATTTTCAGGATAGTTGGAGAAGAGGATTCAGCAATTTTGGCACCGAAAATGATTGTGGAATTTGACCCAATGAAAGGGACGTTGACGGAGATTCGACCAGGGAAAGTTGAGCGGCGACTGCCGTTACAATTTAGCAAACCTTTGTATAAACAGATGAAGCAGTCTTGTAAAACGGGAAAATGATTTTTAATTAAAAATGGTTCTTTGACAACTCTCGTGATTACAAAACCTGTAGTAAAGGGTACTTTTTCAGTCTATTGATTACCCATAAGTTGAAAATCGGCGCAGCGTGACTGCCACATTAAGCATTTTGAGGTAGTAGTTGCGCTGCGCCTAAGAAAAAAGTTACAATATTTCTAACAATAGTGGGTGTCGCGCTGCGCCATTTCAAAGCAAAAATACTTATGGGTAATCCTAAGACTTTTTCAGTACGCTCTATGTTAAGTAACACGTAGTAATTAATTAGGTAATTTTTAGACAAGATTTTTTCGATAGTTTTTCTTTAAAAATTCTTGAATAGCCAGTGTTATTGAAGAATTTTTTAAGGGAAAAAGATGTTTATAAAATTACCTAATTAATTACTACGCGTTCCTTAGAGTAACACGTACTGAAAAAATACTCCTTACTAACAAATTTAGATTTCACACCATTTATCAAAGAACTTTAAGAATGAAAAATGTCCCAAAAGGATTCCCTTAGGAAAACGCTAAACAATTGAGGACTTTTTTTTGTTTTGGCAAGCGAATTACCTTTTCTTAAAAATATTTAAACTGCAAACGATAAATCAAGTTAATGCCTTATCTTTGCAGTTTCAAAATTAGCCTTTCAAATTTCCTAATGAAATAAATCATGAGGTTAGGGATTTGGATAATAATAATCGATTGAATTTGATATTTGAGAAGCTCGAAAATCCTAAGATTTTCGAGCTTCTCAAAACACAGTGCGCCTCGCCTTCGGCCAGGCGAGTGGGGTTATTGAGGGATGAAAACGGTTTTTATAAAACCGTTTTCATCCCTCGAACACCCTTTGTTTTAAATAGTAATTCTTCATTCTTAATTAAATACAATGGCAGAGCAGAGTACCCTTACCCAACCGTTGACGGGTCCCGGCACAGGGATTAAATTTTCAAAAAGTGACCGCAAGGATTTTTACACGACGATTAAAAAACGAGTGGACGCTTATTTTATAGAAACCAACCAATCGCGGAAAGCAAACACCAGGATGATTGTTAAGACAACTTTCATTTTATCCATTTTTGCCTTGTCTTATCTTTTGGTGATTTCTAATTGGTTTTCACCAGGAATGATGTTGTTTTTGGCAATTGTTCATGGCTTCTTTGCGGCATTGATTGGACTGAATGTGACGCACGATGCCATGCACGGCGCATATTCAGACAAGCCGAAAGTGAATCATCGAATCGGATTGTTTTTTAATATGATTGGCGCGAATGATTATATGTGGAAGATTAGCCACAACGTTTTGCACCATACATTTACGAATGTAGCGGAACACGATGCGGACATTGACCAATTGCCATTGTTGCGCATGAATACCAAGCAAGATTTGTGGTGGGTACACCGTTTTCAACACATTTACGTCTTCTTTTTCTATTCTTTGACGACGATTGCGTGGGTATTTCTACGAGACTTTGCGGAATTTTTTCATCCAAAAGTGAATGGTGCGAAACGAACGAAAACACCTGTTCGAGAATTTGGACGGATGCTAATGTATAAGTGTATTTACTATGCGGTTTTCGTTGCCGTACCTTTCATTGTAATTGATTTGTCGTGGCAGCAGATTCTTTTAGGATTTGTCATCATGCACTTGGTAGAAGGGGTTACGTTGGCTTTGGTGTTTCAATTGGCGCATATCGTGGAAGGAACCTCTTTTCCATTGCCAGACCATCAAGGTACTTTGGAAAGCAGTTGGGCGGCGCACCAGATGCAAACGACCGCTGATTTTGCTTGCGAAAACGGCTTTGCCAACTACATTTTTGGTGGCTTAAATTTCCAAATAGAACATCACTTATTTCCGAGTATTTGCCATGTGCATTACCGTGCGCTTGCGCCGATTGTTCGGAAAACGGCGGCGGAATTTGATTTGCCATATCATGAGCATAAGACTTATTTTGGAGCATTGGCTTCGCATGTTCAGACCTTGAAGGAGTTTGGGCATGGAAAGAAATAAGCTTCTTATTAAAAAGAATAGCAAAGCCTGTATTTTATAAAAAATACAGGCTTTGCTATTTTAAAAAACAAAAAATCAGGATGCATAAGTATACTGTATTTTGACAAAGGAGTTTGAGGGATAAAAGCGGTTTTTGTAAACCGCTTTTATCCCTCAATAACCCGCCTCGCCGCAGGCGAGGCGCACTATATTTTAAGAAGTTCTAAAATCTTGCGATGTTCTCACTTCTTAAATTCAAAGCAAACTTAGTTTATACGGTACTAATTCCATGTTTTTGCTACTTTAATCGAATTTCCTTGCATTCTTTGTCGAACCCTCCTACTTTTGCTTTTTTTTGACAATAGGGCTGTATCAAAAGGTAAAAACCAAAACAAGTAGCAGATACCCGTTATTTATAACATTCAGTTTTTTAATAAACCAGAGATATCCGCAACCTTTTGATTCAGCTTCGTAAGTTCAAATCCAATTTTTCACTAAAAACAACAACATGATTAAGACCATGAAAAATTTCTTGACCGCAGTTCTATTATTTTCGGTGACCTTTATGTCTGCACAAAATATTCAGCAGTACATCCCCAAAGATGCAACTTTTGTGGTGACCATGAATCTCAATCATTTGAACAATAAAGTCAACTTACTCGAATTACAACAATACCCTTTTTATGAAATGATGGTCGGGCAGATGGCAATGGGCGGCGGCAATGATGCAGAAATGATGGAAGCGATGCTGACTGAACCGTCAAAATTGGGCTTGAACATTATGGAAAAAGCCTACTTATACGGCGTGATGGACGGAGAGATAATGCGATTTAATCTGATTGCAGCCGTATCCGATAAACAAGCACTTGTCAAGACTATTGAAGCTACTTATGCCGAAGAAAATATAGAGGTACAACAAATGAATGGCTTTTCTTATATGGTACCTGGAGATGATTTAACGGTTGCGTGGAATGATAAAGTCCTTATGATGGGGGCTGTGGAACGAAAAGACTCTGAGGAGGATTATCCTTACGAAGAGTATGCAGAAGAGTATGCAGAAGAGGAAGAGGTAGAGGTAGAAACTATGCCTGATTTTGAAGAGATGGAAATCGAGGAAGAAGAGATGGATGTTTTGGAGGAGGAAATTGTTTTTATAGATACATCAATTGAGGAAGAACCAATGCCTGAGTCGTTGGAAGAAATCACGGAAGATATGCTCGAAGCACCTGTTGAAGAGCCAATGACGGAGTTTAATTTTGTTGATGACTTGGACCCGGAATTGCAGGCGATAACTTTGGCATGGATGAAGACGAATTTGAATCGAACTGCTGACAATTCAATAGCGATAAACCCACGTTTTGTGAAAGGCGTGAACTCGAATGATATGCACGTTTGGTTGGATTATGCGTTTGTGATGGAAATGATTCAAGAGCAACAAGGTGAGGCAACGGGCTTTATGGACGATAATGCAAAAATGGGGATGGAAATGATGCAAACCCTAATGGGATCGATGTATGACGACGCTTATCTGTCTATCGGAATGAACTTCAATGACGGACGTTGGGTGCTGGATGCTTCGCAATATATGAATCCAAAATTGACGAAAATGATGACGGGGACTTTTGATAGTAAGTACAATAAAAAAATGGTGAAACACCTTCGAGGCGATGAACTATTAGGTATTTATCATATCAATATGAACATGGAGAAGATGGTCGATGGCTATAAAGAATTGGCGAAAGATATAGCAACAGAAGTTCCGATGTACGGCAGTATGGTAGAAAGTGCACTTGAAATTATAGGGATTTTCATTGATGAAAAAGGTATCAGCAATGTTTTCAATGGCGATATGATTTTTGCAGTGACGGGCATGCAATCAGTTACTCGAATGGAAACAGTAGTGGAATATGACGACAATTTCAATCCGACAGAAACAGAACAAGAAGTCACCTCAGAGATTCCAGAAATGACGTTTATGATGTCGTATGGCAACGAAAAGGACATTATGAAATTTGTGAGACTGGGTGCAAAAGCAAGTGTCTTGCAGCAAGCTGGTCAAAACTTTAAAATCTCCATTCCAAATATGGATATGGAGGCAACTTTGGCAGTGCGCGATGGTATTTTGTTTGTTTCGAATAGTCAAGATTTGATTAATAGCAACTTTTCAAAAAAATACAAAGGCAAGCAAAAAATTGACAAGGCATTGTGTAAAACGATGTGTCAAAGCGCGCAAGTGATGTATTTTGATATTCCTCAAATGATTGCTTCTTTGAAAGCGGAAGAAATGGCGGGCGCAATGGGTGCTGGCGATTTTGTCAATATTGGAAAACAGAATTTTGAAAGTATGATGATTACCACTTCTAAAACATTGGTGGATGGCGCATTCCGTTCTGAAATGTCGCTGAATATGACGGATAAAGAGACCAATGCGTTGAAGCAAATTTTTGAAATCATTAATGAAGTTATGGAAACTGCAATGGGTGGCAGTGGGTCGAAAACGTAGTTGAATTAGCTGAATTAGCATAAAAAAATGCCTAGAGATTTTACAAATCTTCAGGCATTTTTTTTTGTACTTTTTTTGAAAATTATGGTTCTTTGGCAAATCCCGAAAAATGATATTTTCAATAGTGATTGGAGCGTCTGCGAACGCTCCAACAATCACCAGTATTTTCCGAGCTTCGAGGTTTCTCGAACCTCCAAGCTCTATTGAAAACCACGGTATATGTCAAAAAACCAAAATCCTTTACTCATCCGACAATACAAAACCGCTTCCGTGTACATTCTGAATCTTGATATTTTCATCGCTGGCAAGATATTTTCGTAGCCGTGAAATAAACACATCCATACTCTTTCGGTTAAAATAATCACTCTTGCCCCAAAGCGTTTCTAATACATAATCGCGCGAAACCAATTCCCCTTTTTTAGCGACCAACAACTGCAACACATCAGACTCCCGTTCGGTTAATTGTCGCATATCATCAGCAAGATGAAGTCGAAAATTTTGAGCATCAAATTGATAGCGCCCAATCTGATAAGCTTCCTTTTTTACGGGTGGCGCAGAAGCCTTTGACCGTTTTAAAACAGCGGTAAGGCGCGCGACTAACTCTTCTTCATTCACCGGCTTTTTGATGTAATCGTCTGCACCGATTTTGAACCCTTTCAACACATCAACAGTCATAGATTTAGCAGTTAAAAAAACCACAGGGACCTGCGCATTTCGACCCCGAATCAACTCTGCAAGCGTGAATCCATCAATCGCTGGCATCATCACATCCAACAAACAAAGGTCGTATTCATCAGAATTGAATTGACGCAAACCGTCTGCGCCATTGGCTGCCCAAGTGACGCGAAAGTCCCGCATTTCCAGATATTCTTTGAGCAGAAATCCGAGCGTTTGGTCATCTTCGACGAGGAGAATTGATGCTTTCATAACTAGTGTGTTGCGGATTGCGGATTGCGGATTGCAAGTTGCTAAAGCGAAGTCTTCTTAGATAATTACAGAACCGAAACTATCTAAGAACACCTCATGTTAAGTCAATGTCTTCGCCAAATGATGAATTATAAATGATGAACGATAAATTTACAATAAGATTTGTATTTATATGATTACTAAATAAATACATAACTCTGTTTTCAATTATTCATCATTTGTCGAAGATATTGTTAAGTAGCACGTACTAATTAATCACTACCTGTTCCTTAGCAACCCCTAGCTCGAAACCCGCAACCCATATATTTTAAAAATGGTCCCCTTCTCAAAAGCATTTTCTACCGAAATACCAGCGCCGTGGGCTTCTACAATTTTTTTTACATAATTTAAACCCAATCCGAAGCCTTTGACTTCGTGTAGGTTTTTATTAGGAACGCGGTAGAATTTATCGAATATTTTCTTTTGAAATTCTAAAGGAATACCGATGCCTTTATCCCTAACAATTAATTGAATCTCGTTATCAATGGATTGTAGCGCTACCTCAATTTGAATTTCATCGGGACTATATTTCAACGCATTTTCTAAAAGATTTTGTACTATATTTTTAAAATGAGTCCTGTCCAAGTTGACCATTAAAGACTCTTTTAGAAAATCGGTTTTAAGCACTCCTCCCCTATTGTCTACTTTTATTTTAAAACCATCCACCACCTCTTTCACCAATTGATTTAAATCCGTCGGCTGCAATTCCAATTGATAATTAGGACTTTCTAAAGTTGCCAATTCGAGAACTTTATCAATGTGCGTTTTGAGTTTTTCATTCTCTCGACCAATCATTTCCAAAAATTGATATGCTTTTTCTAAATTCCCTTTTTCTAAATGCTCTTTTAAAATCGTGCTTGCCAGAGAAATCGAAAAAACGGGGGTTTTTAACTCATGCGTCAGGTTATTGATGAATTCATTTTTGATGTCATTCAGTCGCTCTTCCTTGCGCAACATTCGGATTAAAAACCAAAGACAAATCAGTAAGGCCGCCAAAAATAACAACGATGGAATGACTAGATAATCTAGTTCGCCAAGCAAATAATTGAAAAGGTTAGAGACGTCTACATGAAGCACCCGTTGCCCATGCGCTTGAGCAATAACGCTATTGTTGAGGGAAATGCTATAGTAGTCAAACAGGAAACTTTTTTTCACAAATCCCTTACTGGTCATCAAGGTTTCTGAACCATATCGATTGGTAATGGCGAAGGAAAAATCAGGAGTAACCCCCTTATTTTTAAGCTGTTGTGTAATTAATTGATGAATCCTATTTTTCATCAAAGCGGATTCTTTTTGAAAAACACTATTTTTTAATGGACTCCCTATCAGCAGTAAATTTCCGAGCGAATCGGCAAAACTTGCTTGCTTTTCTATTTCTAAATTCACTTCTTGCAAACCAATCCGAACCCGTTCGTCGAACCGCTGCTTCTCCAACTTCACGCCAATCACCAATAGCCAAAACTGAATGACCATGAGACCAAGCAGCGATAATAACAGAATATTGATGGCAATTTTTCTTTTCACATTTTATGGGTTGTGGGTTACTTGTTTATATGACGTAAATTTAGGCGTTTTCGTTGGTGGGTTAACTCTTTGTTTGCATTTTTTTATTTTAAAATAAAGGTTTTGTTTTAAAAATGATTTACTTTGCGTTGTTTAATAGAAATTGTTCGAATTAATCAATACGTGGTTCTAAATGATTTCATTTGACAAAGGGAGTTTGAGGGACAGATTCTAGTTTACAAACCAGAATCTGCCCCTCAAGAACACACCGCGCGCCGCCTGCGGCGGCGCGGAAGAAGGACTGGAGGGAGGCAATGGTTTTAAAACCATTGCCTCCCTCAAACTCCCTTTGTCTTTCTAAGTAAACGTGCTACTTTACTTGAATATCCATAATTTAAAATGCAAAAAAAAGAAGTCAAACCTTACCGTCTTTTGGGCATTGACCCAGGCACTAATCAACTCGGTTATGCGGTCATTGAAGTGACGGGTAAAAATTTAAAACCATTGGATATTGGGATTGTTTCCATGACGCATTTGAAGGAACAACAATTTAAATTAAAGAAGATATTTGAGCGCATTACGACCATTATCGAGATTTACAAGCCAAAGGAAATGGCGATTGAAGCGGTCTTCTATGGTAAAAATGTGCAGTCGATGTTGAAGCTTGGACGGGCGCAAGGGGTGGCGATGGCGGCGGCAATCACGAGTGGTGTGGAAATTACGGAGTATTCACCGAAAGAAATTAAAAAATCAATTACAGGTAGTGGAAATGCTTCCAAAGAGCAAGTGGCGGCGATGTTAAAAAGTACGCTAAAAGTTAATTTGGAGGGGCATTATTTGGATGCGACAGATGCATTGGGGGTGGCGGTTTGTCATTTTTACAAGAGCAATTCGCCACTTGGAGGTGGGAAGCGGTATTCAGATTGGGGGGCGTTTTTGAAGGAGAATCCGAAGCGGGTGAAATGAGCAATGAGCAATGAGCAATGAGCAATGAGCAATGAGCAATGAGCAATGAGCAATGAGCAATGAGCAATGAGCAATGAGCAATGAGCAATGAGCAATGAGCAATGAGCAATGAGCAATTTAAAAAAGTTCTGACGGAAATAAATTTGTCAGAACTTTTTTTTTGAATTAATTTTTTCCTTTTTGAATATTAAAACTCAATAAAATGAGTGGACACCGAAGTATCCACCCCAAATTGAACTGTAATTCAAAATTGATTTCTTATTAATTCTTTACAATATTTTTAACCACTCGATTGCTGCTATTTTGCATAATCAGGAAGTAGACGCCGTTGCTCATGGCAGCCATGTCGATAACTTGCTTGTTGAGTCCTTTTTCTGCCTCAAATACGTTTTGCAGCATCACTTTACCAGTGATGTCTGTCACGGTGTACGTTACTTCTTCGTCCTGAGACGTTACGAATTCAACAGTCAATTCTTTGGTAGTTGGCACTGGGTAAGTGTTGACTACGTCGAAGATATCACCTTTTCGTTGGATGGAGATGACGTTTGAGTATTGAACTTGACCGTCCAAATCAACTGTTTTCAACCTATAATACCCTAAAATTATTGAATTGTTATCGTCTAAAGTGTATCGAATTTCTTCTTGGCTAAATCCAGCAGCAGCTACGCTTCCTACTTCGATGAAATCTTTGATACCATCCGTAGAACGTTCGATGTAGTGCATTTTGGTGTTTTCTTCGGTTGCAGAAATCCACGTCAATTGGTTGTATTTGTCCATTGCTTGACCAGTGAAGGAAACAAGTTCGATTGGAAGTACTGCATTACCACCATGAACAAAGAAGCCTGAAAAACCTAGTACATCTGCTTGAATGTATCTATTCGTACCATTTAATGTTCCATTTCCTGATTGCGACTCTAACGTTCCCCCTGCAACGGCAGTGGCAGCACACCCAATGCCAGGAATACGGGTAATATTTAAATCTCCAATAGCATTAACTAAACTTGATGCGCCAGCCAAAACATTAAAGTCAGCTTGGGTGAAATAGAATCGAATAGACACAGCGGGACTAAATGGACCATTACCTGCTGCTGCATCAAGAGAGAAATTTCTATTCAAATACTGTACATTATTACCATCCTCTCGGAGAACTCCAGCATTAAGATAATATTCAGCACTTACAGCACCCAAATCATTTCCATTTGCATTCACAGTAGCAACAATATTATTTCCAATCATAAATGGTACCCATGTAGTGTTATTGCCGGCTGCAGTATTTATAGTTACACTAGCCGCGGAAGTACATGAACCTGAAGTTGTCGGAAGAGCAGCTGCAGCACTTTGGTCTGTTAAGCAAATATCAAATGTTCCATCATTACCTGGGTCAGACCAGATTCTAAAAAAATAATCAGTATTTTCAGCCAAACCTCTCAATTCCATAGTCCTTGTACCAGAAGAACAAATTGTTAAAGAAGATTCTAATGAACTTCCACAAGTACCTGTATAAAGAGCACTTTCAATAGTACCTGAATTTGCTGTAATGTCAATATCTACATTTAACATAGAAGTACCTGAGTTGAAAGTATAGAATACATCGGAAATTGTACCGAAACCACCACAAGAAGGAGCTACTTCACCAGAAGCGGTTGCTAAAGTTGTTGTACCACTTGTAGGTGCACCACAATCTGTAGAAATAGCAGCGGCAGCAGCACAAGCATTATTTGCTGGAGGTGCAGAACATGCTGTCTCTTCATATAATGAAAGCGTACAGGTACCTGTATTTGTGTTATAAGTAAAAATTTGAACATAATAGGTAGCACCTGCTGTGTAATCAAATTGACACATTTCAATTTCTGGCATGTAGTTATTCGCATCATCACTACAAGCAACTTCACCACCACCACAAGCATCAAATACAACCATTGCCCAATCATTTTCTATACCAGCTACCGTTGTTAATACAATTTTGTTTCCATTAGCAGGTGCAACAAATTCATACCAAGTATCATCGTCTTGTCCACCATTAGTATGACAAGATGCATCATTTGCACCAGCACCTTCATCTCCTCCAGATTGTACTGCCGTTTCGTTTCCACCTGCTGCGATTGCATCTGCATAAACTGTTATAAAAATAGCACCTGAACAAACATCCGAAACATATAACGCAGGACCACTTACATCATCTATAGCAATATTATAAGATCCATAGTCAGAAACACCACTAAATCTAATTAAGACATCACTTCCTATAAAATCTTGTCCTTCATATGCAGATAAATCAATTGATGTTAGAAACCAATCTGCTCCCTGTTGACCACTAATATAATTAGTCATGCCAGAAGTCCAAGTAGTACCGTCATTAGATGATACATCTACAGTTAATCCAGCGACACTACCATAATTACCTGAATCAAAATAATAATTTGTCCAAAAAGAAAATGTTTTATCACCTGAGGTAACTGTTAATTTTGGAGATTCTAAGTATGCAGGAGTTGTACCGTTTATATCATAACAATCATAACGACCAAATACTCCAATACCTGATGTATGATCTGCTACCTCACTACTTGTTGTCCAAGAACCACTTCCTGATGTGTGATTCCAACCTGCTGGTGGAATGATAGCTGCTTCAAAATCCTCTGAAAGCTGTCCTATAGCCGTCAAACTGGTACCAGACACTAAAACAATCATTAAAAGTAAACGTAATAATTTCATAATTTTGTTTTTGTTTTTGTTTTTATTTTTATTTTTATAAATTTTGAATTACTATATAGCCTGAACACTTGCGCATTCAGTGAAATACCAATTTTCGATACAATCCTAAAAACCAAATAATGTAATTGTTTCTGTAAAATTAAAGCTAAGGAAATACGTTGTTAAACGTTTCTTTTAAGCAGTACTATAGACCCTGAATGATGGTTCATTCAGTGCTATACCAATTTTGAAACAACTCCTTATTGATGAAGAATTGTGATGTTAATAATAAAACATAGAAAAATTCGAGGGCATTTTCTAAAATGCTTACTTTAAGTACATAATATTACAGGCTGAATAATAGTATATTCAACTAACTTTCTTTCAAAAAGAAAATTTACGTAGACTTATTTTTAATTTTAGTGTGGAAGACCTGGAATACTAATATAATATATGTTTTTTTGTATTACTTAAAGTATAATTTTTCTGTCGTTGAGTGAGAACAGTCTTAACTTATTTGTTTTCAAAGAAAGGGATTTAAATTCTTGTGTTTTTTAGTCGAAAAAGTTTTTTAAGTTTGAAAACCGAGGACTTATTTTAAAAAAAACCTAGGAATCTTACGTAAAGGAAACGATTAACTTAAATTTTCCAAAAAAAATACCTATTTTTTTTTTAAAATTGCATTGTATGGCAGAATTATATTCCAATAACAACTTAAATTCAGTCTTAAAATGGAATAATATTCTGATTTCTCATTAGTTAATAAATAACAATTCCTTTACTAAGTAGTCATTCAAGTTAGTATTGCTTTCAGACTTAATTTACAGCCCTTAAAACACAAAACAGACGCAAATCAATTTAGATTCATAACTATGCTATTGCGCTTTTCGAAATATCCATTTCTACAAAAAAAAAGACCTACTACCAAGCCAACGAATAAAATCGTCCTGCTCAATAGTAGGTCTAAGTTGCTGTAAGTATTGCTAATTACCGAATGAAGTTTCTAACTGCATTCGTAATTTGCTCCAGTCTCGTCTCATTTAAGAAGAAATATTCGGCTCTTTCCCGACGCTCCACTATTAGCACCCCAATGCGCCGAAGCATATTGATGTGATTGTCAGTCGTCGAAAGATCAAGATTAATTTCATCGCTAAGATGTTCGGCAGTCATCGCACCAAAAGTCTCTAAGAGATCAAGAATGCGTTGTCGCCTTTTGTGATGAAGCGTGGAGACGATAAATTCAGCTTCACGGACTTTTCCGTAGTCCAACGGTGGAAGGTTGTGTTTGACAGTGTTCATAGAAAAAATAAGTGTTCCAGGTTTACAATATGTTAGTTCTAATAACATTTAATCCCCCTACTTTACGTAGAATTTTTAAATATGTTTCAAATGTATTAATTTTTTTTTTAATACAAAAGCAATAGGGTGTTTTTTGGTCATTTTTTTGCAAAAATTATAGCAAAGATGCTTTTATAGTCACATTATTTCATTTTAATGAAGAAAATTTATTGTTTGAATAATAAATTTTCCTAAAAAAAAGGAATCATTCAAGTTAATTCTGTCGAATTAACTTGAATGATTAAATAATCCTACGTTCTCGTCCCTCACCACCTAAATTATTAGGATAATTCATCGCTTTCCCATCTAGAAAATCACGGTAAGTTCCTAAAACCACTGGATTATCCGCCTCTTGTTCTGCTGCCAAATAAATTCCGCAATCAAAGGAAGTCAGCGTTCCCAATTCATCCGACCGACCGTTAAAGTATTTATTATTGACGCCCCAAGGTGGATTTTTATAGTCACGGTCTGAAAATTCGTCGCTCAAGTGATGCAATTGTTCCACCACTTCATCTTCATTGATTGCCGCCCAATATTCTCGCCAATCGCCCAAAAAAGGTTGTCCGTATATCTGGTCCATAAAAGTGTAAGGATGCCGAATGCCCTTCTCTTTGCATTTTTTAATACACTTTTCAATAGAATGCTTCCCTACTCCACGTAGCGCGATAAGCAAACTTTTCCACGGGGCAGCTTTTAAGGCCGCTGTCCCGATTGCGTGCTTCGTTATCGGATTTCCATCCTTATAATAATAGTATTTTTTTCCAGATTTTGACCAATTCAAAGGACTCCGAATTGGGATGTCATATTCTTTGGCGAGGTCAGTGAAGATTTCAAAAAAAGGTGGATAAAAGTATAAAAAATTGTGGTGATTGGCTAAGTGGTCAATCTTTTCAAGACCAATGATGCTCGCTAACTGTTCAATCTGCGCGCGCAATTCTCGTTCTAATTCGCCCAAATTCACTTTTCTAAATTTATACTGACTCGGCTTTTGAAAATGGTATTTTGGAAACCGCTTTTTTATCGTTATCAAGGACTTTAAGCCTGACAAAATGGGCCTTCCTGACGAAATTGTTAAATGCATACCTATTCCAATATCAAGTTTAGCTGCTTTTAATTCTGCAATTTTTGCTTCCAATTTAGTCCTAGGAATGTTGGAAAAACAAGAGACAGAAGTCAGACAATTAGACTTCGCCGCTTTGATAATTCCTCGGTCAATATGGTCTGCATAACCGTAATCGTCGGCGGTAATAATGAGTTTTCTTGACATAACAATAACAATAAATGTTTGTTTTTAAAGTGGTTTATAGGTTGCAAATTACGCGAATATTCTAGTCATTTCCAAATATAGTTAGGCAATGCTTCAAATATCAGAATTATAAATATATTTTTCACAAATCCAGTGTAAGTATCCAATACCCGTAAGGACTATCGGATACTTCAACTTAGAATCCATAAATCGTTTATAATCTAGGTATTCGATAGCACTAGCGTGTATCGGATAAGTTTATAAAGTAACCGTGTGTATGTGTGTTTAAAACCAAATTTCTTGTTCCCCAAACTTCAATCTGTTACCGCATCAACATCACATCCCCTTTGTAAAGCTCCACATTGCCTGTTTGAAATTCAATCTCAGCAAAAATAAGTACAAACCTCAATTGACGTATTTTATCTGAAAACTGCCCACTCCACCATTGCGAAGCATCATAAAAGTCAAAATTCTTATTTCCAAAAATCATGCTTCCCCAACGGTCAAAGACGTAGAAACACTTCGCTTCTTTCACAAGAAGTGGTCTTGCAAAGACTTTAAAAATATCGTTGATGCCATCTGTGTTTGGAGAGAAAATATTTGGAAAATAGACCTGATTGTTTGCTAAACAGGACTGATTGAATTGAGAGGCACTTGCCTCCAAACATTCTCCGCAAAAATCAAGTATTGCCGAACCATTTGGCGTACCGGCACAATCTACACGGTCATTAAAGTTAGCGTCAAAAACCAACAAGCATTGTCCACAGGAATCCACCACAGTATTGCCAAAAATAACGCCTGCACAATCCGCGCAGCTATTAAAATCAGGACTGTCAGGTTGCAAGCAGATTCCGCAATCATCTACAACTGCCATTCCATTTGTAACTCCTTCGCAATCGGCACAAGACTGATTGAATAAAGGAGAATCAGGTAACAAACAAACAAACAAACACCACAATCATCAAAAATAGACTGTCCATTAATGACTCCTGCACAATCATATTCAATAGAAAAAAGTGCACAAACCGCATCAATATCGGCGACCGGTGTCCCTGAAGAACAATCGCCTCCCGGAACATCCGTTATTTCTATAGCATCAAAAATTAATTCTCCCATCACAAAACCTGGAATAAATGCATCAATATCTACCCCCATCAATGACCCCGCAATAGTTCCCATTTCAAAATAACCGTCCCTATCCGCATCGGGGATACCGTTATTTATCAATAATGTTACAATGTCATTGTTTAGAGGGCGCAAAGCAATATTCGTGGATTCGACAATTTGACCAATTTCAAAAACATACATATCGACTTCGCTATCACCATAATTGCCCAGTAAATTGTTTAGAAAGCCCAACTTAATAGACCCGCCATTTCCCAGAAAGACGAAAGCGGGACCATCCACAAACAAACCCTCATAATCGCCAGCGCCTACCGCCCCAATCGGTTGCGGGTCAACTAATGGGCAACCCCGGCTGATAATCCAGCAAGGTGTTCGCAAAACTTAACCTACTATCACAAATATTACAAGCGGCAATCAATAAATCATCACAGTCTTCGTCTTCGCAATCAATCAGTCCGTCGCCATCATTGCCGATGCCGTCGCCGCAAGTGAAAGCATTGTTTCATTGTGCATTGGAAAGAAAAAAGGTAGAGAGACAAATTAAAATGAGCGTGTATTTCATGGTCGCTGGTTGATACAAATCGTAAAATTTTCTACAACAATACTCACAATTCAAAGAATACGAATCAAGCATCTTTTCTGTTTACAAACTCACTCTACCACCACTTTTTTATTTTTAAAAAATCACGACTAATTATTTCTAAAGTTACCAAAAAAAAACGCCCCCTCTCGAAAAATTCGAGAAGAGGCTATCCCAAAAACCGATTACGTCTTGGGCCTATCATGGAGTATAATCTGTTCAACCTGTGTGGCGGCATTAAATATTAATTCCTAAAAATCAATCATTCAATCATCATCTTTTTCACCGCCGAATCTGTATCCGTCTCTATCCGATAAATCAACACACCGCTCGCTCCTAAATCTGCTTTTTGCACTTCAATTTCTTGATACCCTGCTGCGAAGTTATCGGCAACAACATACCGCACGTTTCCCGTCAAATCATAGATTGTAAGAGTAACACGACCAGCTTTAGGCAAATCAAAACCGATAAGCGTTCTGTTAGCAAATGGGTTGGGATGATTCTGATATAGATTCATTTCCTGTGTTGCAAAAATGTGACCATTTTCTACAAAGTCCAAGTCAACTGACCAAATCCCCTCAAAAATACCAAATTTAGGGTAGGCTTCTGCGGCGGTATAGCGAGAATTCAGTTGTAAAAAATTGCTTAATTCCCCATCAACACTTGCACGAAATTTCAAATGGATAAGCACTTCGTTTTCAGCCAATTCAATCTCTTCCGAACGGTGCCAACTTGCGGTTAGTGCCCCTTCCTCCAAAAACGTAAAACCGAAATTGTCTGCTGAGGTAATTTTAGTTTCCTTAACTTCCAAAAACTCCAATTGAGTAGGGTCAAAATTCAACGTAAACTGATAACCGACAATTTCTGAAATTTCATCCGACGTAAATTCGATAGAATATTCCTTGCCAACTTCGAGTTGTTGATTCTTTGTTGTAAAAGTTAGTTCATCAGTAAAGTTTCGGTCGTCTGCACCCAATAAATTTGCTGGATTGACGCTACCATTTAAGTCACCGATTTTGATACCAAAGAAATTGGCATTCATTTCGTCTTCTGGCAAGTTGTTGTAGTTTTTAATGTCTGGAAAAAACTCTTGCCAAGGATTTGCAGGATTTGGAAATTCGTAATCCTGCGCGACAAAACGCCAACTGGTATTGTTTTGAAAAGTCGGAATGGTGAGTAAAATTAGCTTCTGAATTTCGACCATATCCAAGGTCGTTATCGACTTAGAATTATTAGCATCTGCCGCTATCATTTGATACGGGGAAGCTAACAATTCTATGTTTAAAACATGTTTTTGAATGTAAAGTAAATCCAAGGTCGAAACACCATTCCGTGGGTCAATATCTTTCTGCGGAATGACCGAATAATCGCCACCTGCCAGCAAATCATCAAAGACATAACTACCCGTTACATCCGTCATGGTTTCAGAACTCATTTCACCACTAACAAATATCTCCACTTCGTTAACTCCTTCATTATCAACTGTTTCGACTAAACCACCGATGACAATGTTATTTGGACAATTGTTCATATTGTCTTGAATGATAACAAAAGTGGTACAGAAATCTTGCAAGCCATAAATGTCTGTCACCCAAATTTTCACCAACTGCGCTCCAATCATATCACAGTCAAAATCAATGCTTTGCGTCGTCGGACTACCCGCAATCACCGCACCGCCTGCACCCAATAATTCGATGCCAAACGGATTAGTTGGTAAACCACAATTATCGATGCTATTGTCATTCAAATCTTCTGCCCAAATGGAGACCATCGGCGGCTGCGTATTCATAATTTCAATGATTATTCCGTCCTTACAATAAGGCATTGGCAATTTACAATCAGTAACGATAACCGTCGTGTTGCAAGCCGAAGTATTACCGCAATTATCAGTCGCCGTAATCGTCATTTCGTAGCTACCGACACCGACATTTTGAAAGGCAAAACCAATTCCTAAATCGCCGTTTGCCACAAACGTGATATCGTCGCTGCAATCTTCCGCATTAGGCGTTGGAATGGTAACATCTACCGCACAATTTTCAATAATACAAACGGGAATTTCAGTTTCGCAAGTCAAAATAGGCGCGACAGTATCGTTGATTAAAATTTGTTGCTGCCGCTGAATATAGCCATCACCGCCGTCTCGGTAACGCCCATTGATAAAAGGGTCAGCGATTTCGTTAGCAGTCTGATCACCGACCGTACACCAGTTAATGACCGTCCAAGTCCGCACGATTTTATAGCAAGCATCGTTGACAATTGTAAAAATTTGGTCATCGTGACTTTTCGCAATCAACTCGCAAGTTTCAAAAAAAATTGCTGGTTCATTGAACGGCGAAGGCAAATTTTCTGGTTCAAAATCATCGAGACTTATACAATCATTTACTTCATAATTTGGCGGAAACGCTACCTCAAAATCAGATACATGATTAATCGCAATCGTTTGCGAACAAACAGGTGAAAATTGCCCTTGTCCATCCTTCGCACGCCACGTTCGAGTAATATTTCCAGCATCACATTGATCTAAATTAATAACCACCGTCGGGCTGATTTCAAAGGCACAATTATCGTAAAAAAGTGGCGCACTAAAATCGCTATTCAAAACCGAATTTCTACAATTAAAAATCACCAAACGCTCGGCATCCGACATCCCCGATTGAATTTCTCCGCAGGACAAAAGCGCCGGTTCATATTCTAAATTATAAGTATCGCAAGTCATGCTTTGCGGCGCAGGACAGGTCACAATCGACGGTGCTAATTGGTCATCAACATTCACTTGTACGCTACATTCATTGGTATTTCCGAAACAATCTGCTACTTGAAAAAACACGATAATTGGACTTGCCGCAATGTCTTCACAGCAGAAAGTTACCGTTTCCGAAAAGGAAGTATTCCCAGTCACGCCACAGTTATCCGTTGGTCGCCTTACGGCAAAATCTTCCAAACAGCAATTGTCATAACTACCATCATCAAACGTCTCTGCGAATACAATCGCCGTTCCATCATTCGTCAAATTAACGGTTGTTATAAAATCGCAAATCGCTATAGGCGTCACATCGTCAATGACCGTCAAAACGACATCAAATCCGCTAAAATTCCCACAAATATCTTGCACTGAATACGTTATAATATGGTCACCCAAAGTCAAACCAGGCAAAGGAATCGTTCCCCCAAATTCGCCATCGACGCCGTTTGCATAATTCACTTCTCCAATCGATGTAAAGATTTTTACCGTAAAATCATTGCAGTTATCCGTGACGGTCGCAGGCGGGATAAAACCCGTCGAACGGCAAGGTTGCGGATGTTGCCCGTTGATACTTGCGCTCACCGTTACCGGTTCTGCAGAAATCACAGCGGGCGTCTCGTCCCATACTGCAATAACTTGTACGTTGTCTTCGCCATTTCCACCAACAAAAACCAACTGCCCTGTACACCAATTTAAAATCGTCCACGTTCGGATAATTTTAAACGTATTTCCACAAGAACTTAGCGTATCATCGGAATGCGTATAGTCGTAATTGCAGTAAGTTCCATCAATTTTTATCGGCACACCAGAACCTGTTGTCGTCAGATTCCCCGTCAACGGCGTCGCATCCATAATCATTGGGAATTGCGCATATTCGTCGCAAGTCCAAGTTGCATCCCCTGCTAAATCGGGTAAGCCAGGCGTTGGAATAAAAATTGTTCGGGTACAATTTACAGAAATATTATTGTGAAAATCAGTCGCCACAAACGTCTGTACAATCTCCACCCCATCGCACTCCACCGTCGTATCCGTCACTTCATCTATCATAAAAACGAATGGGTTGCCAGTACAGTTGTCTTCCGCATTTGGTAAGGATACATCGTCTGGATTTTCGTAACATTCTACTGTTACATCAGGGCAATTTGCAAAAAACGGCGGAAGATAATCAGCTACGGTCACCGTACTCCAGCACGAATTTCCACTCGGCAAATGCGTAATCGTTACCGTCAAATTATCACCAATATAATCGCCTGTAATCGGATTCGGCACATCGAATAAGTTATTTCTTTTAATGGTCACACCATAATCATCGTAGCAATTATAATCGCCTTCTAAAATCATATCAGACAAGATAAACACTTCGCAATTTTGGTCTAAACTAAAGTTAATTTGATTGTTACAAGTTATCTGCGTCGGCGTTTCTTCAATTTCAAAAGTCATAGAAACCGACTGTTCACAACCTGGATTTGCCATCGCTTCTAACAGCGTTTCCGCAAAATCAGGCGCACCTTCCACCACTCCATCTACCAATAAATAACCCAATGCATCGCCAGCCTCAAACGTCAATTCGACGGTGTGCGTACCGATGCCTAATTGCATTGGATTAACTTCCGTTTCTGGATTTCCATTGATGGTAAAACTCGCCATGCCATCTACGCCATTCGCCTCAAAAGTCGACGAAAATGGCGCAGTAAACAAGCAAATCGGACCATCCAAACCCGTAATCATCGGGTCTGAATAAAAGCAAGTATTTGAAATCGTCAACTGCTGTCCACCGGCTTCTTCCGCCGTCAGCGAGTAGCCATTTGCATCGACGTGAATGCCTTCCAAATGATAAATACCAGGACTAACTTCCGTAAACACCGCGCCCGTTGCAATCGGTATTGGGGCAGCAGGCGGGGCAGTACTATTCGTTTGAAATAAGCCGTTAACCGCAACCACCGTCCACATTTGCCCCGCAGGTCCGGTGATTTCTACTTCTTCCAAAAACTGTCCATTTTCCGTCGTCGTCGCATTATTCAGGCAGGCGCAAGGGTCAGCAATCATGGCGTCGCATTCGCCAATTTCAATATTCATCACCATCAGGTCAGACACACAGCCGTGTAAGTCTCCGAGAAGGTAAGTGATTTCAACAAAGCCCTCAGTCGCATTCTCCGTATTGACCGATACAATTTGGTTTGTACTATTTTCTAAAACAACGCCCGTCGCTGTGCCGCCCGTAATTTCCCAATTGTAAAAAAATGGCGCTGTGCCAGTCATCGGATTACTATTAAAATTTTTAGAACTGCCTAAACAAATACCAGCGTTGGCAGGTATCGGATTGGCAGTTGGTTTTGGAAAAATCGTGATGGAAACTTCGGTCGATTCTACGCTTTCGCAATTAGCCGCATCATCGGCTACGGTTACAAAAATCAAATACGGCAAACCATCAATAGGCACAATCGCTGGCACAGGTACTTCATATTCCAAACCAGTTGCTAAAAGTAAACCGCCATTCGCAGGGTTGGCATCATAATAATTGTAGGTCGGTGGATTGGTATTGGGTTGCCCACCATCTTCTGGAATTAAAATAATGGATTCGCCTTCGCAAATTTCAATAGCATCGAATGCGTCCGGCGCAGCAAAATCATCACCAACCAAAATCATTGTCAAAGTCGTTGTGCAAGTTGTCACGTCATCCGTCACGACGACTTTATAAGTACCTTCCGAAAGATTGGTTTGGTCTTCCTCGGTTTGGGAAAGTCCAATACCATCTGGCGTTGTCCACTCGTAAGAATAACTCCCTGTTCCGTCACTAACCGTCAAGTCAATCGCGCCTGTATTGGAATTTGCACAGACTGGATTTGCTGGAGTAGCGATTGCTGTTGGTGTAATTGGGTCGGCTAAAGCAGCTAAAATTTCTGCTCCATTACAGTTGTTTAAGGTTAAAACAATCGAATAATTTCCAGCAGGAAGCGCAAACGTTATTTCACCAAGAGTATTGCTGGTTTCGCTGCTATTTTCAATCGAAATACCGTTATCAATGGTTACTTCATAAGTTGTATTTATTGCTAATTCATTTAAAATGATGCTTCCCAAGCCACCACAAGCTAATGGGGTATTTTCCGCAAAAATTGCATACGTTGGTGTAGCAGGTTCATTTAAAATAATGAAATCTGTGTCAGAACAGCCATTGGATTCTACTAAAATGCTATAATTCCCTTCGGGTAGATTGGTTAAAATAATTTCACCATCGGCATCAGCAGCCAAGGTATCTGGACCGGTAGTATTTCCATTTATCGTATAGGAAATATCATAAAAAACGTTTGGCGTTAGACTTCTAATTGTAATCGTGCCATCCGTGCCATCGCAAGTTGTCGGGTCCGTATTCGCTAAAGCGATGTCGATATTTTCAAAAATTTGCACTGTGCCAGGTAATCCATTCGCCATTAATGCGTCAAAATTAAGGCAAAATGCATCGCTTATTTCATCGTTTTGAATTTGAGCAACATCATCTAAATCAGCGTCTCCCGTTATTCCATTCAAATAATTACTGATGCTATCGGCTGTATTTTCAACCCAATAAGATAAGCCATAAACGGTGTATCCGCCAATATCTTTAGTAGAAAAATCGAAGCTGCCACTGGTATTATTTTCAAATATCGTTCCCGTCGCGTTTTCTACCAAAATGAAGGCATAATCATAACCTTCGCCCGCATTTGTCTCGTCTATTGCCTCAAAATTAGCGGTAAAAACAGCTGAATTCATCGCATCATCTAACAAATTTTCACCTTCGCAAATAGAAAAATTAGCCGTTGGTGTAATCGTCGCAATATCGCCCGCATCAGCAAGACATAAACAGCCTGGCATTTTGACCGAGAAGTTATCGATACCTGCTTGGTCTTCCCCGTTTTGAAGGACTCGAATTTGCAACGCGACGTTCATTGTTCCAGTTGGAATTGGAATAGTTTCGGTTATCCAACCATTTGTGGAAACAGGAATGGTATCGTTTCCTTCGACGAGTAAAATTTCGCCTTGACCAGCGCCGTCGAGGTAGATTTCATATTTAAAATTATCGCCAGTATCAAATTCAATAACGTTGTAATCGAAAGAAATAATGGCACCTTCCGCACCTGTGACATCAACAATTTCAAAATCTAAAACATGGTCAAAAGCTCCACCACCGTTGAGGTTATTAAGGTCTTGCATTCCCCAAAACAAGTTACAAGAAGAAGGATTTATCGTATCTAAAGCATTAACCAGTCCCCAAACATCCTCGTCAACATTATAGGTACTTGGAGTTGATGTGACTACCCAATCGTCCGCAGTCGTACCTTCAAAACCTTGTGCAGCGAGGTCAATCATTTCCAGTTCATTGTCTACAATTGTCAGGTCGGATGTTGCATTCGTCCCGACCATCGCGGCAGTGCCACCAGCAACGTTTTGGATTTCAAAAGTGACCGATTGGTTGCCTTGACAGTAGTTGTTATCGGTGATTGTCAGGGTTAGACATTCGTCGGTTGTGCTGTTGGCAGGGAAAGTGATTGTTTGTGTAGAATAATCGCCGATTTTAGTGGGATTGCCTGTGATTAGGGCAATTTCGGCAGTAGTTGCTTGCAAAGTATCAGGATTCCCGATAGTGAGACAAAGCGAGTACGTTCCTGCATGTTCATTGATAGCGTCTATGCTTTGGACAAAAGAAACGGTGGTTAAAGCTTGTTCCTTCTCCGCCAAATTGACCATCATCAAGGAAGAAAATGTTGTCTTTTCGTTAATTTTTAACAGGTGTGCCGTCGGTGAATCGAACGGGTTTGCGGCAAGCGCAATCGATGTAATCAGCAGTGCGGCGAGGACAAATAACGCCGAAACTGCAAGCTTGTAAATAAGCTGCATCATGGGATAATTTTTGGGACGGCACACGGTTTTCGGCACACGGCTCACGGGGGTTTAAGTTGTCTGCTTTATTTCCTATTGGAAAACTTTACGGTGTATCGTCTAAGGTGTAAAATTCGTTTTTAAACATGCTTTGCCTTTCAAATAAGATTCATTTCAAATAACTAATAATCAGTACTTTGTGAAATAAAAACCTTTTTTACGGAAAACAAAACTCCAGTAATCTATAAGTGAATAAGATACTTAATAGCGCGGAAAAATACGCTTAGCAATGATTAAAAAACGAACAAAATCATCTATTGGGGGGAGTGATTTAGCTAGTAATCGGTTGCAGCTATCGCACAAGATAATTTTAAAAAATCCAATAAAAATCTAAAGGGAACGCCTGTAAAGGGAAATTTGAAGAAGCTGAAAATGAAGTTCTTTTTGACTTTGAAACAAGGGATTTCGAATCAAAAAGGTGTAAAAAGATGTCTAATTATGTAGAATGATAATGTCCTAAAAGCTTCTTTGAATATCAGGATGTAAAGAAAGGAATTTTCGATACATGCCCACAGAATTTATTTTGGATTGTAATTATGTTCGATGCAAAGTTATAATTTTTTTTTGTAATAATTATCTTTATTATCGTGTAACAAAAGTTAGTTTAATTTTTAAAAAGTGAGAAAATCGCAAGATTTTCGAGCTTCAAAGAAACAGTGCGCCTCGCCTGCGGCAAGGCGGGTGGGGTTTTTGAGGGATAAAAGCAGTTTTTGCAAACCACTTTTATCACTCAAACTCCCTTGGTCAAAATACGTAAAAACTTTTGTTACAAATTTTAGAAGCGAGAAAATCCTAAGATTTTTCGAGCTTCCTAAAATACACTCCCCTTGCACCTGCGGCGCAGGGTAGTAGGGTCTTGTGGGAGGAAAGCGGTTTTTGCGAACCGCTTTCCTCCCACAAATTCCCTTGGTTTAAAATTCAAGGAAACTTATTTTTTCAAAGATATTTTTTTTAGTTTTCCATATGAAATTAATTCTCTATTTTATAAAAAGCCTTTTCATCATCTTTTTTTTGACCATTTTAACACAAATTGGCGGCGTTGTTTATCTTTTTTCAACATTATTTTTTACAATCATCAAGCGTGTCTTTCCAAGCAAAATGCCGATTTTCTTACAAAAAACAGCTACTTTTTTTCTCCTTTACTTGACCATTACCTTTTTTATAATTCCACCTTTGGCAAAGTTCAACAACCGTATTCCCCTACCCTATTTTTCAAAAAAAGCGACTTTGAAACCTACCAATTTACTGACCGTAATTTTAAATAGACATTACGTTCGTCCGCAATTGAAGCAACTTACGGAAAGGATTTCTACTAAAATTAGTCAACAATGTCCAGGTACTCAACTCGCTTATTTAGATGCTAACTTTCCGTTTTGGAACGGCTTTCCATTACTCCCGCACATCAGTCATAATGATGAAAAAAAAGATTGATTTTAATTTCCTGTACACGCATCGGAAAACAGGTGATTACATCAATGAACGATTGACATTTACAGGCTACGGATTTTGTGAAATGCCACGCAAAAATGAAGTTAATCAGCCTGCTTTTTGTGCAAAAAAAGGGTACTGGCAGTATAGTTTTTTAGAAAAATTTGTGACTAAGACGAATCATCCACAAGTGCAATTTGATAAGGTTCGCAACCGTACTTTATTGCAGATAATAGTGAAAGACAGACAGACTGGAAAAATTTTAATTGAACCACATTTAGAACAACGATTGGGATTAAATGCTTATAAAAAAGTGCGATATCATGGCTGTCATGCATTACGGCATGATGATCACATACATTTGCAGTTGTAATTTTTTGAACAAAAAAGAATTCAAATAATATTTTCCTTATTTTAAAAACGTTTTTACCACTCAGCGGTTAACTAGGACAAGAGGATTTCATTTAGTTAAAATCCCCTTAAAATTGTGGCAATTCATTAAAAATGTGGTCTAATTATTGATGCCAGAAATTTATATAAATAGGCTTGCATTAAAAAAAATAGTTTATTACATTTGCCGAAAATTGAGAATTTCTTTTTTCAAAATAAACTATTTCATAATTAAGGTTATTTAAAATTTAATCTTGTTCTTGTTTTATTTTAAAAGAAATGCAGCTCGACTTTTTATTATGAAATTCTTTAAAAATCTCTTGCGGGTCTCTTAAAACATATTTTGAATAACCTCAGCAGACATTCTTAAACAACTTCTATTTTTATTATTTATTTTACTAAAAAAGGGCAACAATAATATTTTACTGTTGTCAATTTTTTAAATTTTTTCAAAGATTATATTATGTATTGGACGTTAGAACTAGCGCATAACCTTGTAGATGCACCATGGCCAGCTACTCGCGACGAGTTGATTGATTACGCGATGCGAACGGGGGCTCCTTTGGAAGTACTCGAAAATCTTCAAGAAATCGAAGACGAAGGTGAGGCTTATGAAGCGATTGACGATATCTGGCCGGATTATCCGCGGAAGGATGATTTTCTCTTTAACGAAGATGAATATTAAGGAACTTGTCGCTAGGAAGAAACAATCGGGGAACATTATCATTGTCCCAATCAGTAATCTACGTTTTATTCCAGCATCAAGATGCTTTATTTATTAGCAAAAAAATGGTCCCGTAAGGGAATTATTCGCTTTGGCGAATTTTATAAATGGAAAGGTTTTGTACTTGATGGTGCAAAACCTTTTTTTATTTAAAATTGATGAAAAAGATAGTCTCTCCTTTAGGGAGTAGAAAAAAATAACTTCCCCAACTCTCCTGTATTTCTTTTGCCCTTATTTTTTTACTTTTGAAACAGTCATTATGTATAGATAACTTCTATTTCAAAAGCAAATACCTCTTGTCATTTCGACCGAAGTGGAGAAAAAGACCAAAATAAACGAGGATAGTTGGAGAACTTATTCTTTCACCGTTACTTATCCCTTATTTTTTCTTCTTTTAATGAAATACAAACTTGCCATTATTAGTAAAATTCCGCTGAGATATAATTTAATTAAATAAGGCTTATTTCTCATAATCACTACGTAATCTGCAATTCCAGCCTGTTCAAATAGCCATTCATCTGCGATATTGGAGGCCAAGCTATGATTGCCCGTTTCTAAAATAATGATGCCATTTTTCGATGTCAAATCAATTCTGGCAGCAGTATTGATAACGGGTTTGCCACTGCTACCATCGTGCCCGATAACCTGAGAAATTTCGTCATTTTGACTGTAAAGATGTGGTCCCATACCATAGAAGCCTATTTTATTTATAAAGGTTACAGGTTCGCTCATAGTCGAAATCATTTCGCTAGTTAAGACCTGGTTTTTGAAAACATTTGCCATCAGAAATTTAGTTAAATCGGCAGTGCAGGTAAATAAAGAAGCCGCAGCAAGTGCCGTGAATCGATTAGGTGGCGAAATTGTTCCGTCCTCATTGTATAACTTGGCTAATTCAAGATTGGGTTTTTCAGATAAAACAAAGGTTGACTGTTTCATCCCCAATGGTTCAAAAACCTCTTTAGTCATGTAATTTTGAAAAGATTGACCACTAACTTCTTCAATGATTAATTGCAAAATCGTGTAGCCCGCACCAGAATATTGATACTCGCTACCCGGTTCATACCCTACCCTCGCGACGCCTTCCGCATACATTGCATCAGCTGCTTTAGTCAAGGATTCTTCAATGGTTTGCACGGGTTCATCAGTGTCAAATCCATCGTAACCCAGATCGTCCACCAAGCCTGATGAGTGAGACAATAAGCCTTTGATTGTTACTTTTTTATTGTCAAAATCACTGTCAGGCAAGTGCCACCTCGATAAGTAATTGTCAATGGGTTTATCTACGTCTAATTTGCCTTGTTCTACCAATTTTAAAACACCAAAAGCGGTCACCCACTTGCTAACCGAAGCCACTTGAAAAACAGTTTGGTCATTGATAGCTTGATTGTCTACTGAAAAATAGTGCTCGTTGGCAACTTCCCCATTTTCAATCAGCACCATCGCGCAATTGCCTAAAAATTCTGCTGCTATTTTGTCCTTAGTTGCCTCTATAAATCCTTCTGAAGTACGGTCATTTGCAAGGAATTTTAGAAGAAAGCCGTCGGAAATGCCATGCATGATGAAGGCAGTCCATAATAGTGCAGTAAATAGGGTGAGGAAGATGTACTTTAAGGTGCTCATTGATTGTTTTTTTTAGCAAATGGGAAGTTATCAATTGATAAAATGTTTTCTCATTTCGAGTTGTTTTTTTAGGTAGATGATGGATTATT